>NZ_JBHYMC010000025.1:0-73749 GCF_042742535.1 Streptomyces sp. NPDC058880 | reverse complement strand
GCCCGGTCCCGCGGGCCGACCGCGGGACCGGGCGCGGAAGCGGGCGCGGAAGCGGCCTACTTCCCGACTTCCTTCGTCACCAGGGCGATCGCCTCGTCCACGTCGTCGGTGACGTGGAAGAGGTAGAGGTCCTTCTCCGAGGCCTTGCCCTGGGCGATCACCGTGCCCCGCAGCCAGTCGACGAGGCCGCTCCAGTACTCCGTGCCGAACAGCACGATGGGGAAGCGGGTGATCTTCTGGGTCTGGACCAGGGTCAGCGCCTCGAACAGCTCGTCCAGCGTGCCGAGACCGCCGGGCAGCACGACGAAGCCCTGGCTGTACTTCACGAACATCGTCTTGCGGACGAAGAAGTACCGGAAGTTCAGCCCCAGGTCGACGTGCTGGTTGAGCCCCTGCTCGAAGGGGAGCTCGATGCCGAGGCCGACCGAGATCCCGTTCGCCTCGCGGGCGCCCTTGTTGGCCGCCTCCATCGCTCCCGGACCACCTCCGGTGATCACCGCGAACCCGGCGTCGACGAGCGCACCGCCGATCCGCACCCCCGCCTCGTACTCGGGCGAGCCCTCCGGGGTGCGGGCAGAGCCGAACACGCTGATCGCGGGGGGCAGCTCGGCCAGCGTGCCGAAGCCCTCGATGAACTCCGACTGGATGCGCAGGACCCGCCAGGGATCGGTGTGCACCCACTCGGAGGGCCCGGCGGTGTCCAGCAGCCGCTGGTCCGTCGTACTGCCCGCCTGCACCTGGCCGCGCCGCCTCAGCACCGGCCCGAGCTGCTGCTCCTCGGGCCGACGACGAGCGATGCCTTCGGGGTTGCCCATGATGTGCTCCCTCCTGCTGATCGTTGGATCAGGGTAGGCGCACAAAGGTGACGGGAAGCGGAATTCAGGAGGTCAGCCAGGCGCGGAGTCGTTCCTCGCAGTGCAGGATCGCCTTCGTCTCCACCCGCTCGTCCACCTTGTGGGCCAGCAGGGCGTCGCCCGGGCCGTAGTTCACCGCGGGAACGCCCAGAGCGCTGAAGCGGGATACGTCCGTCCAGCCGAACTTCGGCATCGCCCGGCCTCCGACCGCCTCCATGAACGCGGCCGCGGCCGGGTGGGAGAGGCCGGGGAGGGCCCCGCCGGAGAAGTCGTCGATCACGAACTCTTCGACGCCGCAGTCCGCGAAGACCTCCCGGACGTGGGCGATCGCGTCGTCCATGCTGCGGTCCGGGGCGAAGCGGAAGTTGACCGTCACGGTGCAGGCGTCGGGGATGACGTTGTTGGCGACGCCACCCTCGATGCGGACCGCGTTGAGCCCCTCGTGGTACTCCAGGCCGTCGATGACGGGCCTGCGGGCCTCATACGCGGCGAGCCGGGCGAGGATCGGGCTGGCGGCGTGGATGGCGTTGGAGCCCATCCAGCTGCGGGCGGAGTGGGCGCGCTCGCCGGAGGTGCGCAGCAGCACCCGCAGGGTGCCCTGGCAGCCGCCCTCGACCTCGGCGTTCGAGGGCTCCAGCAGGACCGCGAAGTCGCCCGTGAGCCAGTCGGGGTGGGCCTCGGCGACCTTGCCGAGGCCGTTGAGGTCGGCGGCGACCTCCTCCTGGTCGTAGAAGACGAAAGTGAGGTCCCGGTTGGGCTCGGGCACGGTCGCGGCGATGCGCAGCTGCACGGCGACGCCGGACTTCATGTCGGTGGTGCCGCAGCCCCACAGGACGCCGTTCTCGTCGAGGCGCGACGGGACGTTGTCGGCGATCGGCACCGTGTCGAGGTGGCCGGCCAGTACGACGCGCTCGGCCCGGCCGAGGTGCGTACGGGCGACGACGTTGTTACCGAAGCGGTCCACGGTGAGGTGGGGCAGGCCGCGCAACGCGTGTTCCACGAGGTCGGCGAGTACCTTCTCGTCGCCGCTCACGGACGGGATGTCGACGAGCCGGGCGGTCAGCTCGGCGGCGTCGAGGGTGAGGTCCAGCTCGGATTCGGACATGGAACTGACCCTAACGCCCCGGGGTGTGGCGAAGCGTCCCTCGTCCGGCCGGTGGACGCGCCATATGCCTCAAGTACGGTGGGCCGCGTGTCCGAGTTCCGTGTTCCCCGCTCCCGCCGCCGCAGGCTGCCGCGTGTGGTCGTCGGCCTGCTCGTTCTCCTGTCGGTGATCGGGTACTTCGCCGTGCAGCGCGCCTCGGTCGGCGGTGGCGCGCCCTTCTGCGTCGCCAGTGCGGACGCGTCCGACCGTGACGGCCAGTCCGAAAAGTACGAGATGTCTCCCGAGCAGGCGGCGAACGCGGCGACGATAGCCGCCGTCGGCATCGCCAAGGGGCTGCCCGACCGGGCGGTCACAATCGCCCTGGCGACCGCCATGCAGGAGTCCGCCCTGCGCAATCTCGACCACGGCGACCGGGACTCGCTGGGCCTGTTCCAGCAGCGGCCTTCGATGGGATGGGGTACGCCGGAGCAGATCACCGACCCGGTCTACTCGGCGGGGATCTTCTACGACCACCTCGTCGACGTGCCGGGGTACTCGCGGCTACCGCTGACGGTGGCCGCGCAGAAGGTGCAGCGCAGCGGCTACCCGCAGGCCTACGCCAAGCACGAGCCGGACGCGACCGTGCTGACCGCCGCGTTCGCCGGCGGCGGCAGCCTGGACTGCGGCGGTCCGGCGCCCACGCAGCCCGGTGACCCGGAGAAGGTGCGGGAGGGCCTGGTGCGGATCTTCGGCAAGGACGGGATGCACACCTTCGGCCCGCAGGGCGGCCAGGCCGGCCAGGCCGGCCGCAACGGCGGCGGTGGCCGGGCCGTCCCGGAGCCCGAGATCACGATGGTGGAGAAGCAGGAGGCGGGCGAGGCCGCGACGCGCCGCAGCCGGGCGATGGCCCACTGGGCGGTGGCCAACTCCCGTGAGATGGGCATCGCCAGGGTGTCCTACGACCTGCGCGGCTGGGTCGCGGGCAAGGACCGGGGCCGCTGGCAGGACCAGGGAGAGGCCGACGCCAAGAACGGCGACGGTGCCCCCTACGGTGCGGCCCGCGGCGAGGTGCGGATCTTCATGGCCCGCTGATCGGCACGGCCGCCCGGCCCCGACGGCCGGGTCGAACGGGGTCGGCCGGGGCAGCCGGGAGCACCCGGCCGCGTGTACGGGTGATCACCCGAGCGGGGGTGGTCACCGACCCTCCTGCAGCCCCCGTGACGGGACGGATTCCCTGGTGGGTGCGCATCCAATGCTCTTGTCGCGGAAGCCGATTAAACGATGCGTTGCCGATTCTTTACCCGGCGGCGCCGCAACTCCACCCGCCCCGTGAGCGGTTAGTCAGGCCGTACTCAGCCGCTACCGCTTAGGAGCATCATGTCCCTCCCCCTGACCCGTCGGATCGCCCGTGCCGCGCTGCTCGTCGCAGCCGGGGCAGCGCCCGTGGTCGGTGCGGCCGGCGCGGCCAGCGCCGCCGGTCTGGAGTCCGTGCCGCAGCTGGGCGCACTCACCGCCCCGGACGCCCTCGGCGACGCGGGTGCCGCCACCACGGCCCTGCCGGCCCCCGCCTCCGACCTGGCCGGCCAGGCGGGCGGCCTGCTCGGCGGGCTGCCCACCGCACAGGAGCTGCCGGTCTCCGCGCTGCCCGTGGGCGGTGTCCTGCCGGCGGGACTGCCCGGCGGCGCGCTGCAGGGCTGACGCCCGGGGAACACCGAGGGGGCCGGGAGTTTCGCACTCCCGGCCCCCTCGGGCTGTCACGGAACGGTCAGCCGAGGCGCTTGACGGCCGCCTCCACGCGCTCGTCGGTTGCGGTGAACGCCACCCGTACGAAGCGTGCGCCGGCCTCGCCGTAGAAGTCCCCCGGAGCGACCAGGATGCCCAGGTCGGCGAGGTGGGCGACGGTGTCCCAGCAGGGCTCGTCGCGGGTCACCCACAGGTAGAGGCTCGCCTCGCTGTGCTCGACGCGGAAGCCGTGCGCCTCCAGGGCCGTGCGGAGCGCCGCCCTGCGGGCCGCGTAGCGCTCGCGCTGCTCCGCCACGTGCAGGTCGTCGCCGAGCGCCGCCACCGTGGCCGCCTGCACCGGGGCGGGGGTCATCATGCCGCCGTGCTTGCGGATCTCCAGCAGCTCGCCGAGCACGTCCGCGTCACCGGCGATGAAGGCCGCCCGGTAGCCCGCCAGGTTGGAGCGCTTGGAGAGCGAGTGGACCGCGACGATCCCCTCGTAGGAGCCGCCGCACACGTCGTCGTGGAGCACGGAGACGGGCTCGGCCTCCCAGCCCAGCTCCAGGTAGCACTCGTCGCTGAAGAGCAGGATGCCGTGCTCGCGCGCCCAGGCCACGATTCGTACGAGCTCGTCCTTGCCGAGGACGCTGCCGGTGGGGTTGGACGGGGAGTTGAGCCACAACAGCTTCACGCCGGCCGGGTCGAGCCCGGCCCCCGCGGGGTCACTCGCAAAGGTCTCGGCGTCGTAGACCACCGCCTCGGCGCCGCACAGCCGGGCGCCGACCTCGTACGTCGGGTAGGCGAGCCGCGGGTAGGCGACCTTGTCACCGGCGCCGAGCCCGAGCTGGGTCGGCAGCCAGGCCACCAGCTCCTTCGAACCCACGACCGGCAGGACGTTGCGATGCCCGGCAGCGCCGGCGCCGAGCCGGCCGCGCAGCCAGCCCGTGATGGCGTCGCGCAGGGCCTCCGTGCCCCACACGGTCGGGTAGCCCGGGGAGTCGGCGGCGTCGATCAGGGCCTGCCTGATCAGCTGCGGGACCGGGTCCACGGGCGTGCCGACGGACAGGTCGACGATGCCGTCCGGGTGGGCCGCCGCCGTCTTCTTGTACGGCTCCAGCTTGTCCCAGGGGAAGGCGGGAAGACGGTCGGATACTGCGGCCACGTGGTCTCTGCTCTCTTCCGGGTACTGGCTGGTAGCGGGTCGGAAAAACACCGCGGTCCCGTGCGGCGGGAAAGGCCGTACGGGACCGGGGCGCTTCTGCCGTGAAGGGTCAGTGCTCGCCGTTGATGCCGGCGGGCAGCCCCGCGACGAAGGGGTGGTCACGCTCGATCAGGCCCAGCTTGGAGGCACCACCGGGCGAACCGAGCTCGTCGAAGAACTCGACGTTCGCCTTGTAGTAGTCCTTCCACTCCTCCGGGGTGTCGTCCTCGTAGAAGATGGCCTCGACCGGGCAGACCGGCTCACACGCACCACAGTCGACGCATTCGTCCGGGTGGATGTACAGGGACCGCTGGCCCTCGTAGATGCAGTCGACGGGGCACTCTTCGATGCATGCCTTGTCCTTGACGTCGACACAAGGCTCCGCGATGACGTAGGTCACGCTCTCGTTCCTCCTCGGTAGGGCTTTCCATATCGCGCGGGAGCGCGGCGTCGTCGATGCCCGCCCCTAGTATCTCCGTTCCCGGGCACGATCCGAACAGGAGGGGCGGACAGAGCTGTGGAAATCACTGCCGGAGGGCTGCTGGAGGTCCGAATCACCCCGGCTGACGTGGGTAAACGTGTCTCTGTACGACGGGTGGAGACCGGACTGAGCGGATCACCCGAGTTCACGGACACGGTCGGCGTTCTCACATCCTGGGATCAGGGTGTGCTGCTGATCACAAAGAAGAACGGACAGTCCGTCCGCATCCCGGAATCCTCGCTGGTGGCGGGCAAGACCGTACCCGCGGCGCCGGCCCGGCGGCGGGGGCCGGCAGCCTCCTTCGAGGAGCTGACGAGGGTCTCGGCGCGGGCCTGGCAGCCGCTGGAGAGCGAGTCGCTGGGCGGGTGGACCCTGCGGGCCGCCGCCGGGTTCACCCGGCGGGCCAACTCCGTACTGCCGCTCGGCGACCCGGGGACACCGCTGGACGATGCACTCGCGCGAGTGACCTCCTGGTATGCGGCGCGAGGACTTCCGGCCTATGTGCAGGCCGCCACCGGGGCCGCCGGCACGCAGGAGCTGCTCTGCGCCGAGCTGGAGCGCCGGAACTGGGTGCCCGAGGCATCGGCGGAGGTACGGATCGGGGCGCTGGCCCCGGTGGGTGACATGGACGCGCCCGCGAGCGGGGCCGTGGCCCTGACCCGTGTCCCGGACGGGGAGTGGCTCGGGCGCTACGGCAGGGTCTCCGACCCGGACGTGGCCCGGCGGGTGCTGGTGGAGGGGCCGTCGGTCTGGTTCGCCTCGCTGTACGGCGGGCGGGCGATCGGCCGGTGCGTGGTGGACGGCCGGTGGGCCGGCTTCGCGGCGGTGACGGTCGATCCGCGGCACCGGCGGGAAGGACTCGCGACGGCGGTGATGGCCGCCCTGGCCCGGCGCGCGCTGGAAGAGGGCGCCTCGGCGGCGTGGCTGCAGGTCGAGACGGACAATCCGGGGGCGCTGACCCTCTACGACCGGCTGGGGTTCGCGACGCACCACACCTACCACCACTTCCGGGCGGCCCCGTGAGCACGCAGGCCCGGCGGGAGCAGTTCGCGGCGGAGGCCCGGGCGGAGCGGCCCGATCTGGCGCTGATGTGCCTGCTGCTGGCGGCGGAGGCGGATCCCGAACTGGACGAACGCGTCATGGACTGGGCGCAGATCGAACTGGACCGGCTGGCCGGGATGCTGCCGTACGGCCTGCGCGGCGGGCAGGCGTGGGCGTCTGCGGTGACGGAACTGCTGGGCGGACGCCTCGGTTTCCATGGCACCCCGGCGGACTACGAGCGGCTTGCGTCCTCGCTGCTGCACGAGGTGCTGCGGCGCCGGCGCGGCCTGCCGATCCTGCTGTCGGTGGTGTGGCTGGAGGTCGCCCGGCGGGCGGGCGCGCCGGTGTACGGGCTGGGGCTGCCGGGTCACTTCGTGGTGGGCTTCGGCGACCCGGAGGAGAACGTGGTGGTGGACCCGTTCGCGGCCGGCGCCTCCCTGGGCACTGGTCCGGCGGAGCTGGCGGCGGGTCCCCGTACCCCGGCCAGGACGCTGGACATCGTGCTGCGGATCCTGACCAATATCCGGGCGTGGGCCTCGACCCGCCCGGAGCAGTCGGGCGTGGCCCTGTGGGCGCTGGAGCTGTCGCTGCTGCTGCCGTCGCACCCGGCGTCGCTGCGCTACGAGCGGGCGCGGCTGCTGGTGGAGCGGGGTTCCTTCCGGGAGGGCGCGGCGGAGCTGGAGGCGTACGCAGAGGTGGTGTCGGTGGTGGACACCGGCGCTGCGGCCCGCATCCACGCCGAGGCCGTCTCGGCCCGCGCCCTGCTGAACTGACCCACGACGGGGCGGTGCGTGCCGGATCCCGGACACCGTGCGGCGGACCCGACGGCGCCCCCGCCCGGAAGTGGTGGACGGGGGCACCCCGGTGCCGTGGTTCAGCTCGGGTTGGTGTCGATGACCACGGTCCGCTCCGCCGTGGTCTTGCCACGCAGGGCCTTGCCGAGCGCGCCGGCGACGTCCTGCGGGGTGACCGCCGTCCTGGCGCCGGTGCCGCGGGTGATCAGGACGCCGTCGAAGGTGTTGCCGTAGGTCGCCCTGAGGGCCTCCAGGTCGAACCGCTCCGTGAGACGGCCGTCCACGGGCTGCATGCTGAGGATCTTGGGCAGCGACAGCTTGCCGAACGCGATGGACTTGGTGCCCGCCTTGACCGTGGCGTTGGCGGACATCGCCGGCTCGGCGAACTCCTTCATCGCTCGGTCGAGTTCGGCCTGGCCCACGACCGGTTCCCGAGTGACCGTCGGCAGTTCCACGACGGCCGCCCTGCCGGTGCCGACCTGGTCGCGGAACGCCTTGGTGACGAGGTCGACGGATCCGTCCACGTCCAGGGCGGTGCCCGCCTTGCCGGGGACGGCGACGGCCTTGCCGCCGTCGAACGTGATCGTGCCCTCGGTGACGGAACCAGCCGTACCTGCGAGCTCCTGGAGCGCGACCTGGAGCTTCTCCTCGTCGACGGGCATCACGGCGTCGGCGACCCGCTCGTTGCCGAGGAGCGAGCCGATGACCGTCACGGGGTTGTAGTCACTGCCCGCCGCGTTGCGGACGGTGGTCTGGGCGTCCAGGGTCAGGCCGGCTTTGTCGGGCTTCAGCTCGACCGGCTTGCCTCCGACGCTCAGCTGCAGGGGGGCCGCGGCACGGGTGCCGAAGGCGGTCTGGAGCTTCGCGACGGCGTCGTCGCGGCTGCCGCTGATGTCGACGCCGAGGACGGTGGTGCCCTTGGGGACGTCGGAGTGGTTCAGGAGCAGTCCGGCGCCGTAGGCCACGCCGATGAGCGCCACGATGCCGCCGCCGACCAGGACCAGCTTGGAGCGGCCCTTCTTGGCGGGCTTCGCGGCGGCCTTCCCCTCCGCGGGCTGCGCGGGCCGCGGGGCGGCTGGCGCGGGCGCCGGGGGCGGCAGCGGGCCGTCCAGGTCGGGGCCGGGCCAGCCCGCGGCCTGCGCGGCAGACGGGGCGGCGGGGCCGGAGCCGGGGCCGCCGGTGGTGGGGCCGACGGGACCGGCGGACTGGCTGTCGTAAACGGGGAACGCCTCGGTGGACGGGCCGCCGTCGCTCTGGCCGGTCCCGTACGGCGGGAGGCCCTGGGCGGCTCCACCGCCGGGGCCGCCGGACATCGGGGCCGCCGGGGCGGGCGCCTGCGGCGGGGCGTAGCCGGAACCGTACTCGGGGACGGGCGGCGGCGGAGTACGCGGCGGCGCGTACCCGGCGTCGGGCGCCGGCGGGGCGTACCCGGCCTCGGACGCCGGCGGGGCCTGTACGTGCGGCGCGGGCGGGAAGCCGGCTCCGCGCGCGGGCCGCGGGGCCGGTGTCGCGCCGGGCGGCGGGGTCGGCGTCGCGCCGGGCACCCGCTTGGCGAGCGGCGGCGGGGCGGCCTGCGGCATCTGCGCGGCGGCGGGCGCCGCGGGTGCGGGCGCGGGGGTGGGAGGCTTGCGCGGCGCGAACCAGTTGCTCGCGGCGGGTTCCTCGGCCTGCGCCGGAGCCGGGGCCGGAGCCGGGTCCGGCGCTGCCTCGACACGGGTCGGCCGGGGCCCCGGCCGCTGTGCGAGCGGCGGCTTGTCCTGCGGCTCGGGCCCCTGCTCCGGCTCCTGGGCGGGGTGCGTTCCGCCGCCGGACGTGCCGGAGTTGGTGCCCATCGACTTGCGCACGACCACCGGGGGGATGGGCCGCGAGCCAGGGATGTTGATCCGGATCCGGGTCGTCAGGGTCGTCTCGGTCTTGGGCCCGTCGGATTCGGGCGTGGACGGATTCGAGGTCACAGCGTTCTCCTCCGGGGCGGTCGCCGCGCCAGACCCGGGTGGCACAGTCGTCGACGGGTACTGGCCGGTTCCGTACGGCGGTGTACCCGAGGGGTAAGCGGCTCCGCCGTGCCCCTTGGGCCCGGAGGACGAACTGTCGGTTTCACGACTCAAGGCAGGTTCTCCCGGTTGGCTCCGCCGCCCGTCATACCGTGCGCGGGCAGCTCGGCGGCCCGTCCACCATACTGGCCGCCGCCCGCCCGCAACTGTCCGCGGTGAATCAGGGGTTCCACACGGGGCCCGCCAAACCCCCCTGAAACACCCCGGCAGGCCCCGACCGCCCGCCTCGGCCGGACTCCCTACGGGGTCCGACACCACGTCACTTGACGGGCTATCCGGCCGAAATCCGCCGATCCGGCGAAAGGGTGACCGTGGCACACATCACAGCCACCACCGCTCCCCCCAAAAGGTAGGCGTACATGCCGATTCCGGACGAACTGAGCAGGAAGTCCCCCTCGGGGCGCGGGACGGTGAGCATCACGTAGGTGAGGAACCAGCCGGCCGCGGCCGCGCCCACCCCGAGGCCCGCCCCCAGGGCGATCCGGCCGCCGAGGAACAGCCCGAAGAGGGCCAGCAGCGCGAGCACCAGCCCGCCGGGGAACCACAGGTCCACGACGAGCCAGCCGGCCGCTCCGGTCAGCACGCCCAGGACCAGCAGGCCCAGGCACCCGGCGATCCGGCCCGCCGTCAGGGTGCCGGTCACGCCTCCACCCCCGCGAAGAGGTCGTGTTCGCGCTCGCCCGCCGCCGTACCCGGCCGGCCCTCGACCAGTTCGTAGTACTCGCGCGCGAACAGCGGCTGTGCCAGGTCGTTGGAGAGCGCGAAGAAGGACCCGTCCACGGCGATCTGCGTGGCGTGGGCGCGCATGGCGGCCGTCTTGGCGGCCACGAGGGCCTCGTCGGCGTCGATCTCGGCGGTGATCCGCTCGTCGTCGACGACCCCCGGCACGTCCGCGGGCGAGGCCAGCCCCGGGAAGGACACCGCGGGCCCGGCGGCATCCAGCCGGGCGAAGCCCTCCTCGACCACCGAGAGCGGAACCCGGTTCCAGTAGATCTTCCCGATGGTGTGGGGGTCCCCGAGGTCGCGCCGGTACGCGGTCTCCGCGGCCAGTTCGGCGGCGCGCATGGCGACCCGGTGGGCCTGGATGTGGTCCGGGTGCCCGTAGCCGCCGTTCGGGTCGTAGGTGACGAGCACCTGCGGGCGCAGTTCGCGGATCACCTCCACGAGGTACCCGGCGGCCTCGTCCACGTCGGCGGACCAGAAGGACTCGGGGCGGCGGTTCTGCGGGGCGCCCATCATCCCGGAGTCGCGGTAGCGGCCGGGGCCGCCGAGGAACCGGTGGTCATGGACGCCCAGTTCGGACATGGCGGCGGCGAGCTCGCCGATCCGGTGGGCGCCGAGGGTGTCGTCGCGGTCGGCCGCCAGGTGGGCGAGGCCGGGCGGGATGACCTCGCCCTCCTCGCCCAGGGTGCAGGTCACCAACGCGACGTGGGCGCCCTGGGCCGCGTACTTGGCCATGGTGACGCCGTTGTTGATCGACTCGTCGTCGGGGTGCGCGTGCACGAAGAGCAGACGACGGGCGGGAAGACCGTTCATGGCCCTAGCGTAGGGGGTTCCCCGCGCCGCCCCCGGCCCGCCCGCTCCGCCCGGCGGGGCCCGGGACCGACCCTAGAACTTGATGCCGCTGATCATGCTCGCCACGTTCGAGGTGAGCTGGCTGAGGGTCGGGGCGATGGTGGAACTCGCCAGATAGAAACCGAGCAGCACACAGACCACCGCGTGCCCTGCCTTCAGGCCCGCCCGGCGGACCAGCAGGAAAACGATGATCGCCAGCAGCACCACGGCAGAGATCGAGAGTGCCACGGCGTTTCACCTCCACGTCGAGCGGACATCGGTACGCGCATTCGTGCTCGGCGAGAGTCATACCCACCGTGCGCTACGGATCATAACTATCCGTGCCAGCGCATCGATCGAAATCCGGCAGCACGAGGGGCGCATGCCGCGCACGGCCGGGGTCACGGAGAGGCCGGCCGGGGAACGACTGCGCCCCCCGGCCGGCTGTCGGCACCCGCACGGCCGCACAACACCCAGGCTGCATGCCCCAGATCTCGGGGCAGAAACGGTCAAGTTGCCCGCAGGTAAACCGCCTTGGAGAAAGGCGGCTGCTCCCGCGGCAGCACGCGAGGGGTGGCCGGAAATCGTCGGTCGGTGGGTAAACCGTCTCAGCCCGCGGCCTGTCCCCCCGGTGCGTCGCGCTCGTCCGGCGGCAGGCCCGGGACCACCCGCTTCTCCGCCGCGAAGTGGCACGCCGAAGGGTGCGCCGCCGGTCCGGAGGCGAACACCTCCGGAACGGCGAGCAGCGGGACCTCCACCGTGCAGCGGTCCTGGGCCTTCCAGCAGCGGGTGCGGAAGCGACAGCCCGACGGCGGGTTGGCCGGCGACGGGACGTCACCGGTGAGGATGATGCGCTCGCGGTGGGCGCGGGCCTGCGGGTCCGGCACCGGCACGGCCGAAAGCAGCGCCTGCGTGTACGGGTGGGTCGGGTGCTCGTAGATCTGGCTGTCGGAGCCGATCTCCACGATCCGGCCGAGGTACATGACGCCGACCCGGTCGGAGATGTGTCGGACGATCGAGAGGTCGTGCGCGATGAAGACATAGGACAGGTTGAACTCGTCCTGGAGCTTCTCCAGCAGGTTGACGACCTGCGCCTGGACGGAGACGTCCAGGGCGGACACCGGCTCGTCGGCGACGATCACCTCGGGCCGGAGGGCCAGGCCGCGGGCGATGCCGATGCGCTGGCGCTGACCGCCGGAGAACTGGTGCGGGTACCGGTTGATGTACTCCGGGTTCAGGCCCACGACGTCCAGGAGCTCCTGGACCTTGCGGCGGCGGTCGCCCTTCGGGGCCACCTCGGGGTGGATCTCGTACGGCTCCCCGATGATGTCGCCGACCGTCATGCGCGGGTTCAGCGAGGTGTACGGGTCCTGGAACACCATCTGGATGTTGCGGCGGACGGCCTTCAGCGCGCGACCCGAGAGCCGGCTGATGTCCTCGCCCTTGTACGCGATCGAACCCGCGGTCGGCCGTTCCAGGTTGACCAGCATCTTGGCGACGGTGGACTTGCCGCAGCCGGACTCTCCCACGATGCCCAGGGTCTCACCGGCCCGCAGTCCGAAGGAGACCCCGTCGACCGCCTTGACCGCGCCCACCTGCTTCTTGAACAGGATGCCCTGGGTCAGCGGGTAGTGCTTGACCAGGTCCGTCACTTCGAGGAGGGACTCAGCCATGGAGGCACTCCTTCCAGAAGTGGCAGGCGCTGGCCCTGGCCACGGGCGACTCCGTCACCGGGTACAGCGGCGGGACGTCACTGCGGCAGACCTCCTGGGCCATCGGGCAGCGCGGGTTGAAGGCGCAGCCGCGCGGGATGCGGAGCAGGTTGGGCGGCAGGCCCTTGATCGCGTACAGCTCCTGGCCCTTCTGGTCCAGGCGCGGGATCGAGTCCAGCAGACCCCGGGTGTACGGGTGCGCCGGCGACCGGTAGATCTCGTGGACGGGCGCCGCCTCCACGATCCGGCCCGCGTACATGACCGCGATCTTGTCCGCGACGTCGGCGACCACGCCGAGGTCGTGGGTGATCAGGATCAGACCCATGTTGAGCTCCCGCTGGAGCTCGGCCAGCAGGTCCATCACCTGGGCCTGGACGGTGACGTCCAGGGCCGTCGTCGGCTCGTCGGCGATGATCAGCGAGGGCTCCAGGGCCAGCGCCATGGCGATCATGATGCGCTGGCGCATACCGCCGGAGAACTGGTGCGGGTAGTCCCCCACCCGTTGTCCCGCCGCCGGGATCCTGACCCGGTCCATCAGCTCGACCGCCTTGGCCCGGGCGTCCTTGCGGGACATCCCCCGGTGGACCTCGTACATCTCGCCGAGCTGCTTGCCGACGGTCAGCACCGGGTTCAGGGAGGACAGCGCGTCCTGGAAGATCATCGCCATCTCGGCGCCGCGGATCCTGCGCCGCTCGTCCTCCTTCATCTTCAGCAGGTCGCGGCCCTTGAACAGGATCTCCCCGCCGGCGACACGGCCCGGCGGAACGTCCAGGATCCCCATCACCGCCTGGGCGGTCACGGACTTGCCGGACCCGGACTCGCCGAGCACGGCCAGGGTCTCGCCCTCGTCCACCGCGTAGTCGACGCCGTTGACCGCCTTCGCGACTCCGTCGCGCGTCGTGAATTCCACGTGCAGGTCGCGGACTTCCAGCAGCATGTGCGGCACTCCTCAGCGCAGCTTGGGGTCGAGGGCGTCGCGCACCGCGTCGCCGAGCATGATGAACGCGAGCACCGTGATGCTCAGCGCGCCCGCGGGCCACAGCAGCATGTGCGGGGCGTTGCGGATCTGCGAGGCCGCATTGGAGATGTCGATGCCCCAGGAGACCGTGGGCGGGCGCAGGCCGACGCCGAGGAAGGACAGGGTCGCCTCCAGGGCGATGTACGTGCCGAGCGCGATCGTGGCGACGACGATGACGGGCGCGACGGCGTTGGGCGCCACGTGCCGCAGCAGCATCCGGGCGTTCCCGGCGCCCAGGGCCCTGGCGGCCTGGACGTAGTCGTTCTGCTTGGCGGTGATCACCGAGCCGCGGGCGATGCGGGCGATCTGCGGCCAGCCCAGCAGCACGATGAATCCGACCACGGGCCAGACGGTGGTACTGGTGACGACCGACAGGAAGACCAGCCCGCCGAGGACGACCGGGATGCCGAAGAAGATGTCGGCAACCCGGGAGAGCAGGGAGTCCCCCCAGCCGCCGAAGAAGCCGGCGAGGCCGCCGAGGGCGGAGCCGAGCAGGGCGGCGCCGAGGGTGGCGCAGACGCCCACGGTGATGGAGGCGCGGGCTCCGTAGACGGTGCGGGTGTAGACGTCGCAGCCCTGGGTGTCGTAGCCGAAGGGGTGGCCGGGGGCGGAGCCCTGTTGGGACTTGGAGAGGTCGCACTGCAGGGGGTCGCCGCTCGCGATGAGCTGCGGCCAGATCGAGATGACGACGAGGAAGAGGATCAGAGCTGCCGAGATGACGAAGACGGGATTGCGGCGCAGCTGGTGCCAGGCGTCGGACCACAGGGAGCGGGCCCGCTCGCCGGGGCCGGCGGCGCCCGGTCCGGCGTTCTTCTCGATGCCTTCGACGCTCTCGGCCTCGTCCAGTGCGAGATCCATGGGTCCCCCCTGGCCGGTGGGCGCGACCGCCTCCTTCGGGCGGGGGCCCACCGGGTCGTAGCCGCCGGGTTCGGGGCGCTCGGGATCAGGCATAACGGATCCTCGGGTCCAGGACCGCGTAGAGCAGGTCGACGAGCAGGTTCGCCAGCAGGAAGACGATGACGAGGATGGTCACGAAGCCGACGACCGTGGGCGAGTTGTTGCGCAGGATGCCCTGGTAGAGCTGGTATCCGACACCGTGGATGTTGAAGATCCGCTCGGTGACGATGGCGCCGCCCATCAGGGCACCGATGTCGGTCCCGATGAAGGTGACGACCGGGATCAGGGAGTTGCGCAGCAGGTGGCGGGTGACGACCCGGCTGCGGGGCAGGCCCTTGGCGGTGGCGGTGCGTACGTAGTCGGCCCTGACGTTCTCGGCGATGGAGGTGCGGGACAGGCGCGTGACGTAGGCGAGGGAGACCAGCGCGAGGACGATGCCGGGCAGGATCAGCTCGTTCAGCGGTGCGTCCGGGGAGACGGTGGGCCTCACCCAACCCCATTTGACGCCGAAGAGGTACTGGAGCAGGTAGCCGGTGACGAAGGTGGGCACCGAGATGACCACGAGGGTAAGCACCAGCACGGAGGTGTCGACGGTCTTGCCTCGGCGCAGTCCGCTGACCACGCCGAGGGTGATGCCGATGACGATCTCGAAGAAGATCGCGACGAGGGTCAGGCGCAGGGTGACGGGGAAGGCGCTGGCCATCAGCTCGGTGACGGACTGTCCGTTGAAGGCGGTGCCGAAGTCGCCCTGGAAGATCTGGCCCATGTAGTGGAGGTACTGCTTCCACAGGGGCTGGTCGAGGTAGAGGTCCTTGCGGATGCGTGCGGCGGTGGCGGGGTCGGGGGCCTTGTCACCGAAGAGGGCCGCGACCGGGTCACCGAGCGCGTACACCATGAAGAAGATCAGGAACGTGCTGCCGATGAACACCGGGATCATCTGGAGCAGCCGCCGGATCACATAACGTCCCATGGAGTGCTCCATGCTGTTGGCGGGGCGCGGCGGGCCCCCGCGGGGCGGGGGCCCGGGATCCGGGTGGGGGTCAGTTCACCTTGATCTGGTCGTAGACCGGGACGCTGAACTGGTTGAGGGCCACGTCCTCAAGGCGCTCGGAGTAGCCGGCGCTGCCGTTCTGGTACCAGAGCGGGACGGACGGCATCTGCTCGGCGAGGATCTTCTCCGACTCCTGGAAGCTGGCGATCGCCTTGGCCGGGTCGTTCTCCCGGTTCGCCTGGTCGACGAGGGCGTCGAACTCCTTGTTGCTGAACTTCCCGTAGTTGGAGGAGGCGCCGGTGTAGTAGAGCGGCTGCAGGAAGTTCTGGATCAGCGGGTAGTCGGCTTGCCAGCCGGAGCGGAAGGGGCCGGTCAGCCGGTAGCTGCTCTGCTGGTTGCGGAAGTCGGCGAAGGTGCCGACCGGGTTGACCGTACAGACCGGGCCCTCCCCCAGCGCGTTGTTGACGCTGTTGCACACGGCGTCCATCCAGTCCCGGTGCGATCCGGTGTCCACGTTGGAGGTCAGCGTGACCTTGCCGCCGGGGAGCCCGCCGCCCTCCTGGATGAGCTTCTTGGCCTCGGCCGGGTCGTAGACGCAGGCGTCGCCGCAGGCCGTGGCGGAGAAGCCGCCCTTCTCGCCGAGGGCGGGTGAGGTCCAGTCCTTGGCGGGGGTCCGGGTCTCCCGGAAGATCTGCCGGGTGATCTCGTCCCGGTTGATGGCCCGCGAGATGCCCTGGCGGACCTTCTCCATGCCCGGCTTGTTCCACTGCGGGTCGTACAGCGGGAAGGTGAGCGTCTGGATGATGAGGGCCGGCTGGTTGATGTACCGGTCGCCGAGGTCGTTCTTGACGTTCTTCAGCTGCTGTGCGGGGACGTCGTCGACGAGGTCGAGGTTGCCGGAGATCAGGTCGGTGTAGGCGGTGTTGTTGTCGGTGTAGACCTTCAGATCCACGCCGCCGTTCTGCGCCTTGTCCTCACCGGGGTAGCCGTCCCACGTCCGCAGCTTCATGCCGGTGCCCTTGGTGTACGAGTCCACCGTGTACGGGCCGTTGCCGATCGGCTTGTCCAGCCAGCCGGCGCGGTCGGTGAAGAAGGCCTTGGGCAGCGGGGAGAAGGCCTGGTAGCCGAGGGTCTCCGGCCAGGTGGAGAACGTGTCCTTGAGGGCGACGGTGAAGGTCCTGGGGTCCTTGACCACCAGTCCGGACATCGTCGTGGCCTTGGGCTCCCCGGACGCCGGGTGCACGTCGTCGTAGCCGACGATGTCGGAGAAGAACGGCGAGTTGTTCTGCTTGTTGCGCACGTCCGCGCCGTAGTTCCAGGCGTCCACGAAGGACTGCGCGGTGACCGGCTCGTCGTTGCTGAACGTCCAGCCGTCCTTCAGCGTGACGGTGAAGTTCCGGCTGTCCGTCGTCTGGATGGACTCGGCGAGCATGTTCTTGGCCTCGCCGGTCTTGGGGTCGTAGCGCTTGAGGCCGCGGAAGAGCATGTCGAGGACCTTGCCGCCCTGCACCTCGTTGGTGTTGGCGGGCTCCAGCGGGTTCTGCGGGTCACCCCACGACGAGCTGATGATTCCCGCCTCGCCGCCTCCGCCGCTGTCGCTCCCGCCGCCGCAGGCCGTCGCCGCGAGGGCGACGGCCACCGCACATGCGGCCCATTTGGCGTGGGTGGCTCCGCGCATGGAGTGCCTCCTATGGCTCCCAAGACTCACTTAGGGGCCAATGTCACCCTATGAGGGGTGTCGCACACGCACGGTTGGACCGATTGCACCGGCGCGTCCCGCCCCTGTCACCCCTGGGGGTGCAAAGCCGGCTCCGCCGCGCCGACGCCGTGGTGCAGGGCCGTGCCGTGCGCCTCGGAGAGCGCGCGTGCGCCGGTGGCGTTGCGGGTGTCCACGCCGAGGCCAATGGTGTCGCGGCCGCGCGCCGCGTGGGCGGCGAAGCCGTGGCGCAGGTGTCCAGGTCCACGGCGCAGGCGTCGAGGTCGGACTCTGCGGTGCCGAGGTCGGTTTCGGGACGGCCGATCTCGATCATGTCCACGGCGTTGGGCGCAGCCCGGTTGTCGATGGCGTCCCCGGGACCGGCGGGCCATACGGTGACGGTGACCGCGTCACTCTCGGGCCCGGGATCCCGGGGTCGCAACCGGTGTGCGCAACAGGTCAGGGCAGGACCGACCCGAGGGGCGAGCACTCGGATTCCTGGTACCGGGGTATCTGACCGCAGATGATCACCGAGTCGGGTGGTGCGTCGGCGCTGACGGCCAGCATCCGGGTGTAGGTGTCGTTGTCCACGCGGATCGTGGCCGACTCCTCCCGGCCGCCCTTGTCCTTGATCGTGACGGAGTCCCCCACCGTCCCGTTCTCGATCCGGCCCCAGACGGCCCGGCAGGCGGCGCTGTAGCGGAGCTGGATCTTCAGCCCGCGCAGCCACGTCTCCCGGACCGTGGTGCCGTCCCAGTGGCAGTCCATCGCCTGGGGCTCGCGCCGCAGACAGGTGTCCGCGGAGCAGGCAGGAGGCCTCGGCGACGACGCCTGTGCTCCGGCCGCGGATCCGGAGGGCTGGGCGCCGGCCCGGCTGGAGTCGGCGGCCGCGCCGCCGCCGGGACCACCGCCGATGACAACGGTGGCGATGCTGCCCACCAGGGCCCCGGCGACGACGAGCGCCGCCGTCCGGGCATGGCTCCTCCACTCCCGTAGCCGCGGGGGGCGGGCCGAGGAGGCCTGCGGCGCCTGGGCGGTCGCGGGCACGTTCGCCGGCCCGGTCGTGGTCGCCGGCACCGAGGACCTGGGCGTGGACGCGGGCCGCGCGGCGTGTTCCGGCGCCGGGTGCGGGGCCGCCGCCTGCTGCTGCCGGGCCGCGCGGAACTCCTCGTACGCGGTGGCCTTCGCCAGCAGCGCGAGCAGGACGTCGGCGTCGGCTCCCGTGGCGGCCGCGAACTCCTCGACGGCGACCGTGGTCGGCAGCTGTTTGCCGTTGAGGAACCTCTCCCAGGAGGAACGGCTGTAGTGGGTCTTTTCGGCCAGCTTGCCGTAACTGAACCTGGCTTCCTCCTTCATCCCGCGCATTGCCTCCGCGAGCTGGTCTCTGAACGGCGGCGAGCCGCCGTCGCCCCCCTTGTCGACCACCATCTGGCGTACCTCGGTCCCCTGCTGATCCAATACTGCGTACTGAACGGGGAGGGTACATCGCCTCTGGAAACGACGGCCGGGGCACCCGAGTCGGACTCGGATGCCCCATAAATCCGTGCACTATTCAGCCAGTTGCTCAGTTGAGGAAGGTCACGTCCCAGTGGCTGCTCTCGCGGGCGTAGATGTTGCCCGAGGGCGCCGTGTAGAGCGCCGCGCCGTCCCCGCGGGTGCCGGTGCGCGGGAAGGTGGCGGTGATGTAGTTGCTCAGGCAGCCGGTGGGGCTGAAGTCGAGCTTGTAACCGTTCCAGTGGCTGTACGTGCCACCCGCGTGGCCGGTCTCCGAGCCGCCGGTGATGGTCAGCGCGCAGTTGGAGGCACGGCGCAGGGCGACCGCACCGTCGGCCGAGGCGCGGCGCAGACCGTCGAAGGAGGTGCAGCTGGTGCTGTTGCGGTTGGAGCAGTTGCCCGACGAGGTCCAGCCGATGCCCGCACCGTTGAAGATCGCGGCAGCCTGGGAGTGGGTCAGCACGGTGCTGGTACCACCGCCGCTGCTGCCGGAGGAGCCGGTGACCAGAGCCTGCCAGGTATCGGGGCCGATGATGCCGTCGGCGTCCAGGCCCTTGGAGGACTGGAAGCTCTTCACCTTGGCGTCGGTGCCGTCACCGAAGGCGCCGTCCACGGCCAGTCCGTATCCATAGCGGTTGAGCTGGACCTGGGCCGCCTTGACGGCCGGGCCGTTCGCTCCCTTGCCGACCGTGACGATCAGCCTGGACCAGGTGTCGCCACCGACGATGCCGTCCACCGGCGACAGGCCGTTCGCGCTCTGGAACGCCTTCACCTTGGCCTCGGTGCCGTCGCCGAAGTCACCGTCGGCGCCGGTGCTGTGGCCGCGGGCGGTCAGCAGGTGCTGGATCGTCGTGACCTGGGCACCGGTGGCGCCCTTGCGGACCAGGGGCCAGTCGGCGGCCTGCGCGACGGGGGCGGTGAGCAGGCCTGCCACGAGGGCGGCCAGCAGGGTGGCGAATAGTGCGGCTGCCATGCCCGGGAGTCTTCTCATTGCGTGTTCCTCTTCCTCTTCCTCTGCTTCTGCTTCTGCTTCTGCTTCTGCTTCTGCTTCTGCTTCTGCTTCTGTGGGGATCTCGGACTGCGGCTTCAGCACTGGTAGTTGCTGTTCGGGTGGACCGGTTCGCAGTAGCGGATGTGCACGTGGTTGTCGTGGTTCGGGTACTGGACCGTCAGTCCCTCGGCGATCAGCTGGGGGTCGTTGAAGTAGACGAACTTGACGTGTCCGGGGGCGGCCGCACGCAGCGCCTTGACCAGCTCGCGCGTCGCGGCGCGGTCGTAGGAGGCGGACTCCCAGGTGATGCGGGAACCGGTGCACTGCGCCGAGTCCGTACGGGCCGGCCAGAGGTCGGCGTCGAGGCCCACCTGGTGGCTGGCGTGACCGTTGATGGACCCGCCGTGCTCGAAGGCGATGTCACCGACCGGCAGCTTCCCGTTGCCGGTGGCTGCGAACGTCCGGGCCGCTGCTTCGAGCTGGGCTACGGCGGCGGCCGTGCCCCAATCAGCGGAGGTGTTGCCGTCGGGGCTCTGGTTGCACAGGGTGCCCGCGGTGTAGTCGGCGTACTCGTAATGCCAGAGCAGGTTGGTCCACGTGCCCTGACCGACGATGCCGTCGGCGCCGAGGCCGGCGTGGCCCTGGAAGGTGCGGACGGCCGCGGCGGTGCCGGGGCCGAAGGCGCCGTCGACCGTCAGGCCGGCGCCGCGCTTGGCGTTGAGCAGGTACTGGACGGCCTTGACCGCCTCCCCGCTGTCGCCCTCGCGAACGGTGACGGCCAGGGCCTGCCAGGTGCTGGGGCCGACGACGCCGTCGACGTCCAGGCCTTTCGCCCTCTGGAACTCCCGTACGGCGGTGTCGGTGCCGACACCGAACACCCCGTCCGCCGTGAGGTTCTTGCCCTGCGCGCCCAGGAGGTACTGGAGAGCGACGACGTCCGAGCCGCGATTGCCCTTGCTCTGTGTCGGGACGAAGGCGCCGGGCAGCGCGTGGGCGGGTGCCCCCAGGCCGATCAGCAGCGATACGACGGCGGCGAGGAGGACCGCCCAGCGGGTGGCGGGCGTCCGGGAGCGTGGGGAGGCCGGTGGCCGGGTGGTCGACGGCATGACGGTGCACTTCTCCTGTCGGTGGGGGGTGAGGGGGCCGGGCTTACGGGGGTCAGCCGAGCAGCCGGCTGAAGGTGCGGGCGTCCGCGACGCCGTCCGCGGGAAGGCCGGCGGTGTTCTGGAAGACGGTCACCGCTGCCCCCGTCCCGGGCCCGAAGGCGCCGTCGACGCCGGTCGGGACGCCGCGCGCGGTGAGGAGGAGCTGTACGGCCTTCACCGCCTCGCCTCCGTCGCCCCGGCGGACGGGGGCGACGAGCTGGTGCCAGGTCTGGTTGCCCGCGTACCCGTCGGCGGTCGCGGTCACAAGGGTCTGGAAGTCGCGCACGGCCTTCTCGGTGGCCGGCCCGAACGCCCCGTCAGGGGTGATCGCCGCGCCCCGACCGACGAGCAGGTGCTGCAGCGCCCGCACCCGGTCGCCCGACTCGCCGATCCGCAGCAGCGGCCACACGGGGGCGGTGGCGTCGCCTCCGATGCGGGCTGCGACGTCGCGGCGCAGCCTGGGCAGCATCGCGTACAGCCGGTCCCCCGGGCAGGCGGTGGCGTTGAAGTCCCGGTGCCCGTAGATCTGGTAGGCCCGCAGTCCGTACTGGCGGCAGATGTGCGCGCACAGTTCGACCAGCGCCGCGTACTGGCTGCTGCCGGGCTCGACGGTGGTGTAGGTGCCCTCGTTCTCGATGCCGATGGCCACGGTGTTCTGGCCGGCGCAGTGGGCCGCCTCGACGGTGTGGGCGCCGTCTTGGAGCGCGGCCAGGCTGTTGTGTCGGCCCTCCATGACGTGGGCGCCGCGGCTGATGGTGAAGTGCTGGCCGGTGTCGATCCAGTGGTTCGTGTCCATGGCCCAGTTCTGCATGGACCGGGCGAGGGCGAACGCCTGGGCCTGTCCTGGGTCGGTGACGTTCGGCGTCGCCGTGTGGTGCACGATGATCTTCTGCGGCGGTACGGCGAGGATCTTGACGGGGCCGGCCGACGGGCGGGCGCCCCAGGCGGAACAGCCGGCGATCGCCGGCCCGGCGGCGGCCCGGGCCAGGCCGGCACCGCCGAGGGGGAACGCCGCGGCCGCACCGAGGGCGAGACCGCCCTTGAGCAGGGCACGGCGGTGGGGACGCGGTCCTGCGACCGGGTTCATGTGGAGTTCCTTCGCTGTCAGTACCAGTCGGTGCAGGAGTAGCCGAACGCGCGCTGCTCGCAGGCTTGGGCGGTGATGTCCAGGTCGTCGACCATCCGGGTGAACACCGTGCCGTTGCCGCCGTAGTACGTCGTGTACGAGGCGCCCCGAGAGTTGGCGACCTTGATGTCGGTGTCGAAGGAGGCGCCGGATGTCTTGCGGGCCCAGGCGGCCCTGCAGGAGGGGCTGTAGCGCAGTTCCACGCCCCAGCTCGCGGTCTTCACCGTGCGGGCGTCGTTCTGGCAGGTGGTGGTGGAGGGGTCCTTGCCGGTGCAGGTGCTGCCGAGGCAGGACGTCGCGGCGGACGCCGGGGTCGAGGCCATCAGCAGGCCCGACGCGGCGAGGGCGCATGCGGACGCGGTGGTGGCGAGCCTGCGCAGGAGGGGATTCACGGCCTAGTACCAGGCGGTGTAGGAGTACTGGGAGCCGCCGTTCTTGAAGCCGGCAGCGCGGGCCAGGACATCCTTGTCGTTCACCATGCGGGTGTAGACAGAGGCGCCGGTCGTGGAGACGGAGTAGGTGGCGCCCTGGTTGTTCTCGATCTGGATCTTCAGGGGCTCCGTCGTACCCCCGGCGCCCTGCCAACGGGCCCATGCGGCACGGCAGCTGGGGCTGTAGCGCAGTTCCACGTTGAGCCAGCCGTCCCAGTACACGGTCTTGGCGTCGTTCTGGCAGGTGGTGGTGGCCGGGTCCTTGCCGGTGCAGGTGCTACCGAGGCAGGACGTCGCGGCGGACGCCGGCGTGGAGGCGAACAGCAGACCGGAGGCGGCCAGGGCCAGGACCGAGCCGGTGGTGGCGAGTTTGCGGACGATGATGCTCAAGGAGAACTCCGTGGGCGGGTGTTGGGGTGGGGCGGGCGAGGGCGGGACGCCCTAGGGGGTGTCCGACGGATCAGGGTCGGACAGCCTCTAGTACCAGCTGGAGCAGGCGTAGCCGCCATCGTCGGTGGCGCAGGCGCGGGCGACGATGTCCTTGTCGTTCACCATGCGCGTCCAGACCGCGCCACCGCCGCCGCCGTTGAAGCGGGCACTGTAGGCGTTGCCCTGGGAGTTCTCGACCTTGATGGTGTGCACCCAGTTGGTGCCGCCCGGGTAACGCGCCCACGCGGCCCGGCAGGACGGGCTGTAGCGCAGCTCGGTGCCGAGGATGGAGCTCGCGACGGTCTTGGCGTCGTTCTGGCAGGTGGTGGTGGCCGGGTCCTTGCCGGTGCAGGTGCTACCCAGGCAGGACGTCGCGGCGGACGCCGGGGTCGAGGCCATGAACAGGCCCGACGCGGCCAGCACCAGCGCCGAACCAGCGGTGGCGAATCTGCGGGCGTACGTCTTCAAAGCGGCTCCCGTGTCGAGTGGGGGGGGTGGCGGACGGTGTCCCGCCGTGGCAAACACTCCCAGGCCAGCGGCCCCGTCCCGCCCGTCCCGCCCGCCCCGGGACGGGCCCGCAGCGGCAATGGGACGGGCCGCCGGGACGTGGGACCCCCGCGCCGCACGCGGAAGGCACCCGTCCCGCGAGGTGGGCGCCTTCCCTGCGTACGGCCCGGCCCCCGCCCAGGGACGGGCGGGTGTCCCGCGCCCCGTTCCCCGGGACGGCAGCGCCCCGCGGCGCACGCAAAAGGGCCGACCCCCGGCGCCGTGAGGCGCCGGGGGCCGGCCGTGGGGTCGAGCGGGTGCGTCAGACGGCCAGAATGGCCTTCTCCTCGGCGAAGTGGCACGCGGACTCGTGCGCCGCCAGGCTGTCGACGCCCTTGAAGCGCTCCGGGATCGCCAGCAGCGGCTCCTCGGTGGAGCACTTGTCCTGGGCCTTCCAGCAGCGGGTGCGGAAGCGGCAGCCCGACGGCGGGTTGGCCGGGGACGGGACGTCACCGGTGAGGATGATGCGCTCGCGGGACTCGCGGACCTCCGGGTCCGGGACCGGGACCGCCGACAGCAGCGCCTGGGTGTAGGGGTGCGTCGGGTGGTCGTAGATCTGCGCGTCGGTGCCGATCTCGGCCATCTTGCCGAGGTACATGACGCCGACCCGGTCGGAGATGTGCCGGACGATCGAGAGGTCGTGCGCGATGAAGATGTAGGACAGGTTGAACTCGTCCTGGAGCTTCTCCATCAGGTTGATGACCTGCGCCTGCACCGACACGTCGAGCGCGGACACCGGCTCGTCGCAGATGATGATCTCCGGGTTGAGCGCGAGGCCGCGGGCGATGCCGATGCGCTGGCGCTGACCGCCGGAGAACTGGTGCGGGTACCGGTTGATGTACTCCGGGTTCAGGCCCACGACGTCCAGGAGCTCCTGGACCTTGCGGCGCCGGTCGCCCTTCGGGGCCACCTCCGGGTGGATCTCGAAGGTCTCCCCGATGATGTCGCCGACCGTCATGCGCGGGTTCAGCGAGGTGTACGGGTCCTGGAACACCATCTGGATGTTGCGGCGGACGGCCTTCAGCGCGCGCCCGGACAGCTTGGTGATGTCCTGGCCCTTGTAGAAGACCTCGCCCGCGGTGGCGCGCTCCAGGTTCATCAGGAGCTTGGCGACCGTGGACTTGCCGCAGCCGGACTCGCCCACGATGCCCAGGGTCTCGCCCTGGTACAGGTCGAAGGACACGCCGTCGACGGCCTTGACCGCGCCGACCTGCTTCTTGAACAGGATGCCCTGGGTGAGCGGGAAGTGCTTGACCAGGTTGCGGACCTGGAGGATCGGCTCGCGCTCGGTGTTCGTCTTGCTGAGCTCAGCCATGGATCTGGTCCTTCCAGAAGTGGCACGCGCTCCCGCGGCCGGGCAGTTCGGTGCCGTCCTGCTCGGTGACCGGGTGCAGGACCGGGATCTCCGTACGGCAGATGTCCTGCGCCTTGGGGCACCGGGGGCTGAAGGCACAGCCCGTCGGGATGCGGAGCAGGTTGGGCGGCAGGCCCTTGATCGCGTACAGCTCCTGGCCCTTCTGGTCCAGGCGCGGGATCGAGTCCAGCAGACCCCGGGTGTACGGGTGCGAGGGGCGCTTGTAGATCTCGTGGACCGGAGCGGTCTCGACGATCCGGCCGGCGTACATGACCGCGATCTTGTCCGCGACGTCGGCGACCACGCCGAGGTCGTGGGTGATCAGGATCAGACCCATGTTCATCTCGCGCTGGAGCTCCGCGAGCAGGTCCATGACCTGGGCCTGGACGGTCACGTCGAGAGCCGTGGTGGGCTCGTCGGCGATGATCAGGTCCGGCTCCAGGGCCAGCGCCATGGCGATCATGATGCGCTGGCGCATACCGCCGGAGAACTGGTGCGGGTAGTCGCCCACGCGCGCCTTCGCGGCGGGGATCTTCACGCGGTCCATGAGCTCGATGGCCTTGGCCTTCGAGTCCTTCTTGGACATGCCGCGGTGGACCCGGAACATCTCGCCGAGCTGGTCGCCCACCGAGTAGACCGGGTTCAGGGAGGACAGCGCGTCCTGGAAGATCATCGCCATCTTGTCGCCGCGGAGCTTGCGGCGCTCCTCGTCGGACATCTTGAGGATGTCCCTGCCGTGGAAGCGCACCTCACCGCCCGCGACGCGCCCGGGCGGGCTGTCGAGGATGCCCATGATCGCCTGCGCGGTGACGGACTTGCCGGAGCCCGACTCGCCGAGCACGGCGAGGGTCTCGCCGGCGCTGACGCTGTAGCTCACGCCGTTGACGGCCTTGGCGACCCCGTCACGGGTCTTGAACTCGACCTGGAGGTTGTCCACCTCCAGCAGCGGCGTTGCGGACCCGCCGCCCGTCTCCGCAACGCTGAGAATCTCCGACGTCGTCACGCCGCCACCTTCGTCCTGCTTGCTGATGTTGTCTCGGAGCATCGGGCGGCCCTACCGCAGCTTCGGGTCGAGCGCGTCACGCAGGCCGTCGCCGACGAAGGCGAAGCCGAGCACGGTGACGACGACGAAGAGGCTCGGGTACAGCCACAGGTAGTCGTGGACCCCGATGAAGGCCTGCCCGGCCGCCAGCATGTTGCCCCACTCCGGCACGTCGACCGGGACACCGGCGCCGAGGAACGAGAGCGCCGCGACACCGATGATCGTGGTACCGACGTTGAACGTCGCGTAGACCAGGACCGGGGTCAGCGAGTTGGGCAGGATGTGGGTGCGGACGATCCGGCCGCCGCTGGCGCCGAGCGCCTTGGCCGCGTGGACGTAGTCCATCTCGCGCACCGACAGGATCGAGCTGCGCAGCAGTCGGGAGACGGTCGCCCACGAGAAGACCGCGAGCGAGATGATCACCGGGGTGATGCCGCGACCGGTGACGAGGATGATGACGACGGCGCCGATCATCAGCGGGAACGCGAGGAAGACGTCCGCGACGCGCATGACGAGGGTGTCGGCGAAGCCGGCGAAGTAGCCGGCGATGGCGCCGAGGGTGACACCGATCAGCACGGCGAAGAAGATCGAGGCGAGGCCGACGAACATGGCCACGCGGGTACCGGCGATGAGGCGCGAGAACATGTCGCGGCCCAGGGCGTCGGTGCCCATCCAGTGCGTGCCGTTGGGCGACGCGAGGGTGTTCTCCAGGTCCTGCGCACCGGGGTCGAACGGCGTGAACATGTTGCCGAAGATCGCGGTGATGAACAGCAGGCAGATGATCACGAGACCGACGACGGCCAGCTTGTTCTGGACGAAGCGGTGGCGGATCTCGCCCCACTGGGTGAGCTGCTTGGGGGTTGCTTCGGGGGCGGCCGGGGTGGCCGGCACGGGGCTCTCGTCCCCGATCGCCGGGCTCTTGACGAGCTCAGACATGAGGAAATCCTCCTTGGGGGCGGTCAGCTGAGGCGGATACGCGGGTCGAGGGCCGCGTACAGCAGGTCCACGATGAGGCTGAGGACGACGAAGATGGCGACGCTGTAGGTCACCACACCGATCACGATCGGGTTGTTCTGCTGCTGGATCGCCTGGACCAGTGCCAGACCGACACCGTCCCAGTTGAAGATCGCCTCGGTGATGAGCGCGCCACCGAGAAGTGCGCCGAACGAGATGCCCAGGTAGGTGACGACCGGGATGGAGGAATTGCGGAGCACGTGCTTGAAGAGCACGCGGCGGCGCGGAAGTCCCTTGGCCACGGCGGTCTTCACGTAGTCGGCGCGCAGCACCTCGAGCATCGTGCCGCGGGTGAGGCGGGCGACGAACGCGACGTCGGTGATGGCGAGGGTGATCGCGGGGAGGATCATGCCTTCGAGCTTGTCTCCACCGAGCTGCGGGAACCACTGGAGTTCGACCGCGAACCACTTCATGAGCAGCATGCCGATCACGAACGTGGGGAAGCCCACCGCCATGGTCGTAAAGAATGTCGTGGCCATGTCCAAGATGCTGTATCTATACAGGGCGGCAATGATGCCGACGCCCATACCGAACACCGTCACGAGGGCGATGGCCAGGAAGGCCAGCTTCGCGGTGTTCGCCAGCTTGGGGCCGAGGATCTCGGACACCTCGCGGCGCTGGATGAAGTCCTCGCCGAGGTCTCCGGTCGCGACCTTCGACACGTAGTTCACATACTGCTCGGGCAGCGACTTGTCGAGCCCGTACCGCGCCTTGAGCTCCGCGACCACCGCTGGGTCGCGTGCCTTGTCGCTGCCTGCGATCGAGCCCACGGGGTCACCGGGGAGAACGAACAGACAAGCGAACAGAACCATGGTCGCGCCTATGAGGACCACGACCATCTGCCCGAGGCGACGGGCGACGTACCTTCCCATGTTTGTGCCTCTCTACCTGGCCGCTTCTGGGAGCAGCGGCCTCCGGCCCGGTATACGGGCCGGCTCTCGGCCGGCGGGGATTGCCCGCGGATGTGAGGGGTGCCGAAGTAAAAACGGCCTGCCGAGCGGGGCCGCGGCCCACCGGTCACCCGGGGGCCGCGGCACGTTCGCTCCTGACGGATATACCGTCCGAACCGATTACTTCTTGAGCGAGATCTTCTCGAGGATCGGGTCCTCGTTGAAGTTGATGTCGTCCAGACCGTTGAACTTGTCGGTCGCCATCAGGCGGAACTGGGAACGGTTGAAGGTCGGGATGAGGGCCATGTCGTCCATGGCCATCTTCTCGGCCTGCTTGTACATCGCGATGCGCGCGGCCTCGTCCTTGGTGGCGCGGGCCGTGTCGATCAGCTTGTCGAACTCGGGGTTGTTGTAACGGACGCGGTTGTCACCGGTCACGTTGCCGTCCGCGTCCTTCGACATCGAGGACGAGTGCAGCAGCGGGAACAGGAAGTTCTCCGGGGTCGGGTAGTCCGCGCCCCACGCGAAGCGGTAGACGCCGGTGGCGCCGGAACCCTGCTGCTCCTTGAGCATGCCCGGGAAGTCCTTGCCGTCCAGCTTGACCTTCACGCCGAGGACGTCCTCGAGCTGACGCGCGATGGCCTGGACCCACTCTTCGTGGCCCGCACCGGTGTTGAAGGAGAACTTGATCTCCGTACCCGGCTTCAGGCCGCCCTTCTCGGCGTGCTCCTTGGCCTTGGCCACGTCCTGCTTGAGGCAGGAGGTGCACAGGTCCTTCTGGTACGCCTTCGGGAACGACGGCGGCACGATGGTCGTCGACGGGGTCTGGAAGCCCTGGAAGACACCCTTGGCGATGGCCTGACGGTCGATCGCGTAGGAGATCGCCAGACGGGCGTCCTTGTTGTTGGTCGGGCCGTTGTCACCGATCGGCAGAACGAAGTTCATGCCGCTGGTGTCCTTGGCGAACCACTTGTTCTGCGGCTTGAACTTCGCCTCGGCCGTCTTCAGCATCGGCGTCGGGATGTGCGCGTAGTCGAACGTGCCGGCCTGGAAGCCGTCGTACTCGAGCTGCTGCGCGGTCTTGTCGTTGAGGAGGGTGACCTGGACCTTGTCCAGCTTCGCCTTCTCCAGGCCGTAGTCGTCGTTGCGGACGAGGTTGATGGCCTTGTTGTGCTCCCAGCTGCCGTCCATCTTGAACGGACCGTTGCCGATGGGGGCCTCGCCGAACGCCTTGTCCTCTTCGCCGACCTTGGCGGCCTTCGGGACCGGGCTGTAGGCGGTGTGGGCCGTCTTCAGGACGAACTCACAGTCCGCCTTCTCCAGGTCCACCTTGAGGGTGTGCGGGTCCGGGGTGGTCACACCGGAGAAGGTCTTGGCCGAGCCGTCCTGCAGCTCCGCGTAGCCCTTGATGCCGGCGAAGTGGTACGCCACGTCGGACGCGGCGGCCTTGTGCGCGGAACGCGCCCAACCGCGGGCGAACGCCTCGGCGTCCACGACCTCGCCGTTGGAGAACTTGGTGTCCGGCTTGATCTTGAAGGTCCACGAGGTGCAAGCCTCGTCCGAGGTCGCCGACTCGGCGAGCAGCGGCTCGGCCAGACCGTCGGGGGTGTTCCCGTACAGGCCGGTGAACAGGGCGTTCGACAGCAGGATGCCCGTGGACTCGTGGGCGCGCCCCGGGTCGATGGTGTCCGGCTCCGTGCTGCCCAGGCGGAACGTACCGCCGCCGGTAGCGCTGCCCTTGTCCTTGCTGTCACCGTCACCGCCGCCACAGGCGGTAGCGGCCAGGGCGACGACAACCGCGCCCACGACCCACTTGGCGCTCTTCGCACCGCGCATGGGTTTCCTCCTCATGAGTCCACTGATCGACTTGAGGGGCATGAAAACCTCGCCGACACCCCTGACGGCGAGTGGTTTCCTGCCCATAGTGTGCTCGTGAGTCGGCGCGATCCCCACATCGCGTGACCCATTGACCCGAGCTCAATGGAGCCATCCTCAAGTACGGCCAGGCCGTAAACCACACTTAAGTGGTCTCGTTTTCACAACATCGATCCGCGGCAGAAACCCGAAATCCGGACAAACGGATAGGAGACAGACACGTGCGAAACGGACGGTTGGCTCATCATCCGGAGTGTCACGGTCGGTATGCGGACACGTGAACACAAAAATCCGCTTGACGTAAGCGAACAGCCCCTCCCCTCACGGAGTCCGTGAGAGGAGGGGCTGCTGCTTGTCCCGGCCCTGGCGGCCGGCCGCGGCAGGCGCGGCCGGTGCCCGGGCAAACCCCGGGACCGGCCGCCTGAACGCGGTTGTTACTTGGCGGACTTGGCCCGCGACGCGGTGCGCGAGCGCTCCTTCTGGTCCAGCACGACCTTGCGGATGCGCACGGCCTCCGGGGTCACCTCGACGCACTCGTCGTCGCGGCAGAACTCCAGGGACTGCTCCAGGGAGAGCTTGCGCGGCGGGACGATCGCCTCGAAGGTGTCGGCGGAGGAGGAGCGCATGTTGGTGAGCTTCTTCTCCTTGGTGATGTTCACGTCCATGTCGTCGGAGCGCGAGTTCTCGCCGACGATCATGCCCTCGTACACCTCGGTGCCGGGGTCGGTGAACAGCACGCCGCGCTCCTGGAGGTTGGTCATCGCGAACGCGGTGACCGCACCGGCGCGGTCGGCGACCAGGGAGCCGTTGTTACGGGTGACCAGCTGGCCGAACCACGGCTCGTGACCCTCGTGGATGGAGTGGCCGATGCCGGTGCCGCGGGTCTGCGTCAGGAACTCCGTACGGAAGCCGATGAGGCCACGGGACGGAACGACGAACTCCATGCGGACCCAGCCGGAGCCGTGGTTCGACATGTTGTCCATGCGGCCCTTGCGGACACCCATGAGCTGCGTGACGGCGCCCATGTGCTCCTCGGGCACGTCGATCGTCATGCGCTCGACCGGCTCGTGCACCTTGCCGTCGATCTCGCGGGTGACGACCTGCGGCTTGCCGATGGTCAGCTCGAAGCCCTCGCGGCGCATCTGCTCGACGAGGATCGCCAGCGCGAGCTCACCGCGGCCCTGGACCTCCCAGGCGTCCGGGCGGTCGGTGTCGAGCACGCGCAGCGAGACGTTGCCGATCAGCTCGCGGTCCAGGCGGTCCTTGACCTGGCGGGCGGTGACCTTGCGGTCCTTGACGGCGGACTTGGCGTCCGCGCCCTTGCCCGTGCCGCCGCGGCCGACCAGCGGGGAGGTGTTGGTGCCGATGACCATGGAGATGGCCGGCTCGTCCACCGTGATCAGCGGCAGCGCGATCGGGTTCTCCGGGTCGGCCAGGGTCTCGCCGATCATGATGTCGGGGATACCGGCGACGGCGCAGATGTCACCGGGACCGGCGACCTCGGCCGGCTTGCGGGTCAGCGCCTCGGTCATCATCAGCTCGGTGATGCGGACGTTGGAGATGGTGCCGTCGCGCTTGATCCACGCGACCGTCTGGCCCTTGCGCAGCTCGCCCTGCTCGACGCGCAGCAGCGCGATGCGGCCGAGGAAGTTGTCGGCGTCGAGGTTGGTGACGTGCGCCTGGAGCGGGGCTTCCTCGTCGTACGTCGGGGCCGGGACGTGCTCCAGGATCGTGGAGAAGAACGGCTCCAGGTTCTCGCTGTCGGCGGGGACGGTGCCGTCCTCCGGCTTGGTCAGCGAGGCGATGCCGTCACGGCCGCAGGCGTAGACGATCGGGAACTCGATCTGGTCCTCGTCGGCGTCCAGGTCCAGGAACAGGTCGTAGGTCTCGTTGACGACCTCGTCGATCCGGGAGTCCGGGCGGTCCGTCTTGTTGATGCAGAGGATGACGGGCATCCGGGCCTGGAGGGCCTTGCGCAGGACGAAGCGGGTCTGCGGCAGCGGACCCTCCGAGGCGTCCACCAGGAGGACGACGGCGTCGACCATCGACAGACCGCGCTCGACCTCGCCACCGAAGTCGGCGTGGCCGGGGGTGTCGATGATGTTGATCGTGATCGGGGCCCCGCCGTCCTTGGGGTGATACTTCACCGCCGTGTTCTTGGCGAGGATCGTGATGCCCTTCTCACGCTCCAGGTCGTTCGAGTCCATCATGCGGTCGTCGAGCTGCTGGTGGGCGGCGAAGGCACCGGCCTGCTTGAGCATGGCGTCGACGATGGTCGTCTTGCCATGGTCGACGTGGGCGACGATGGCGACGTTACGGATGTCGTGGCGCGTGGGCACTTCGGCGCTTCTCCCGGGATCGTGGATGGCGTCACGTACGGCCTGGCACGCGCGCCTCGACCGGGCGAAAACCTGCCACGGCCTTACCCCATGGTACGTCGAATGGCGGGAACCGCCTGCCGGGGGGTCTGTCAAGAGGCCGGAGGAATGAGCACGGCCGAGCGCGAGGTGGGGTGCCCGGACCGCCGTTCCTGCCGGAAATCATGCGGGTCAACGGGTATCCACGACCTTGCCCGCCGGAGTTCCGGCGGGCAAGGGACTTGAGTCACATCTGAGGTTGCGCCCCGCGGGTCAACCTGACAGGAACCGCTTTGTCACCACATCTTCGCCAGGGCTACTTCTTCTTGTCCTTGGCGGTCGGCGCCTTCTTCCAGCCGATGTCCTGGTAGCGGGGGGCTCCGAGGCCGAAGGCGCCGGCGTTGACGAGGCCGGGCCTGACGGCCACCAGCTCCGGGCGCTGGAAGAGCGGGATGGATCCGGCCGCCGCCCAGATCCGGGCGTCGGCCTTGCGCACCAGCTCGCGGGACCGCGCCTCGTCCAGCTCCCCGAGAGCCTGGTCGAACAACTGGTCGATGTGGTCGGTGCCGACCCTCGTGTAGTTCTGCTCGACGAGGAGCGAGCCGTCCGCCGCCGGCTCCGGCTTGGCGAAGATCGGCCGGGCGTCGGTGGCGGGGAAGGCCGTGGCCGGCCAGGAGTACAAGGCCAGGTCGTACTGGCCCGATGCGATGTGGTCCTTGAAGAAGCTGTCGTCGGCCACCTTGGTCGTCTCGGTGTTCACCCCGAGCTTGCGGAGCGTCTCGGAGATCCGCTCGCCGACCGTGCGCAGGGACTCCGAGCCGGGGCCGGCCGGGAGGACGAAGCGCAGGGTGAGCGCCTTGCCGTCCTTGGCGAGCATGTTGCCCGAGGTGCGGGTGGCCTGCTTGGCCGGGGCCGGCGAGCCCTTGGCCGGGTCGGCCGCGTCGCCGTCCCGGGCCGGGCTGCGCTTGCCGTCGTCGGCCACGGAGCGGGCGTGGGCCGCCTGGGCCAGGAGGGAGGCCTGCTGCTGGGCGCCGAAGGGGGCGGGGGCCAGCACCGGCGAGACACGGTCCCGGTCGTCTCCGGCCGCGGTGGTGTCGGCGCCGGCGGCCTGCGGCCGGTCTCCGTTGGCCCCGTCGTCCTGGCCCACGATGTAGAGGCCGTCGTTCCCGGTGCCCGGGCCCGCGGGCGTCTTGCCGTCGTCCTGCGGGGCGCTCTCCGGGCCCGCCTTGGCACCGGCCGGCTCGGTGATCTTGCCGCCGCGGCGCCAGCCGGCGTCGGCGAGGAGGGCCTGGGCCGCCTTGGCGTCCTGGCCGCCGAGGGCGGCGCTGTTGTCGGCGTACGCCTGCTGCCCGGCCAGGGCCACGTGGCTGCCGACCGGCTTCGCGGGCAGGCCGAGCGGTCCCAGCACGAGGTCGGCCAGCGCCTGGCGGTCCAGGGCGCGGGCCACCGCCCGGCGCACCCGTTCGTCCGCCAGCGGGCCGGACGCCCCGTTCATCGCCAGCTGCGTGTAGGCCGGCTCCAGGGACTTGCGGACCGTGAAGCCTCGCAGGCCCTTCTGCTCGTCCGCGTACCGCTTCACCGACTCGGCGTGCTTGGCGCGGTTCTCCTGCTCCTGCTCCGCCTTCTCCTCGTCCGTACCGAAGGCGGTCGCCCAGGACAGCGTGGCCTGCGCCGGGGTCATCGCCGCGCCCGGACCGTGCGCCGGGGCCCCGCCCGCACCAGCGCCGCCCTTGCCGGAGGCGTCCCGGTGGGCCAGGGCGATGCGGTCGGCCCCCGAACGGTCGATCTCCGCCAGATCGAGCTTCCCGGCAGCCAGCGCCGCGGGGCGGCCGGCCCGGGGCACCGCCGTCAGGACCAGCGTGTCCAGCTTGGCCTGCTTCCCCCACCAGCGTGGGTTGCGGGTCAGGGCGACGGTCCCGGTCTTCTTGTCGATCGCCCCGAGCCCGAAGGGGCCGGCGGTGGCCTTGAGCGCGCCGCGGGCACCCTCGTTGAAAGCGTCCGGGGTGCCCATGACCTGCTTGGGGTAGAGCGGCGAGAACAGCGAGCGCCAGTCGGCGTACGGCTTGCCGAAGGTGACCCTGACCTCCAGGTCGGTCTTGCCCCTCTCGATCTTCTCGATGCGTTCGTAGCCGGCGTTGCGCGCCGTCCAGTAGGCCGAGTCCTTGCCGTTCAGGGCGCGCCACTGGGCCACGAAGTCGGGTGCGCCGATCTCCCGCCCGTCGCTCCACACGGCCTGCTGGTTCAGCTTGTACAGGACGACCTGCTTGGGCTCCCGCTCGATGACCTCGGCCTTCTCCAGGTAGTCGGGATTGGCCACCGGTCGCCCCTTGGCGTCCAGCACGAAAAGGTGCGGCAGCACGGCACCCGCGATCCTGCTCGTGGCGGCGTCCGCGTCGGCCTGGAAGGCGTTGAGGGTGTCCGGGAGGGCGTCCACCGCCCACCGCAGCACGCCCCCGTCGGCGACCTTGTCGCGGGTGGTCGTCGCGATGTCCTGCCCTGCGGCGGCCGGGCCGCCCTCGTCGTCACCCGCGCCGCAGCCCGTGAGCAGCGGCAGTGCGAGGACTCCCGAGGTCAGGAGCGCCAAGGACCTGCGCCTTCTCTGGGACATGGGTGGTACCTCCGGGGCGGGGCTTGGGGGAAGCGTGATCACGTTCGGCGGTATATGGAGCTGATCACACCGGTTGCCGGAATCCACTGAAATCGACGGCACTGCGCGCCCTCCGCAGCCGCCTCTCGCCACGCCGCGAACCCCACCCGTGCGGACCAATCCCGTCGGCACGGCATGGGGGGCGTTCCCCCGGACGGGGGAAGAGAATGGGTGGCAGGGAGGGGCGCACAGTTCACGCCTGCGCGCCCGCAATCGCTGCACGTCCCTTCACAAGGGGGGACGCGAAGCGCGACACTCGCAGGCGCACATGAGCGTTGCCACCGCACCCTGGCGGAAATGAGGGCAAATCATGTCCCTGCACGACGACCTGACCGCTGTACGACGCAACCTGGACGAGCTGACGCGCAAGGTCGAGCGGCTGGAGCAGCAGGCCGCGGCCGCCCGGCGGAAGCCCGCACCGGCTCCGCCGGAACCGTCCCGGATGGTGACGGTCCCGGACACCCCCTACGACAGCACCCTGTGGACGGACTCCGACGACGAGGGCCTCGGCGCCCGCGACCGCCGCGCGCCCTGACGCCGCCCCGCCGCGTTCCGCACACCGTCCGCCCGCTCCCCTGTCCGGTCCGGCCGCCCCGAGGCGGGACCGGACAGGGGCGTCCCCTCATCACTCGTACCGGAGCCCTCCTTGGCCACAGGCACGGAACGACCCCAGCAGCGGCCCGGCGGCGTCCACGACGCCTCACGGGCCGCGATCACGGCCCGGCACCTGCGGACCGACCGGTGGTGGCTCGCCCCCGCCGGCACCGCGGCCGGGCTGCTCGCCTTCATCGTCTACTCGACCTGGCGGGCCTTCGCCAACACCGACTACTACGCGGCCCCCTACGTCTCCCCCTTCTACTCCCCGTGCCTGGCGGAGAACTGCGTGGAGATGCGCGGCGGCCCCAACTGGGACCTGCTCGGCAGCTGGTGGGGCCTGTCCCCCGCGCTGCTGATCCTGGTCTTCCCGCTCGGCTTCCGGCTGACCTGCTACTACTACCGCAAGGCCTACTACCGGGGCTTCTGGGCCTCCCCGCCCGCCTGCGCCGTGGCCGAGCCGCACACGCGGTACACCGGTGAGACCCGCTTCCCGCTGATCCTCCAGAACGCCCACCGGTACTTCTTCTACGCGGCGGTACCGGTGGCGGGCATCCTCACCTACGACACCGCGCTGACCTTCCGCGACGAGCACTACCAGTGGGGCCACATGGGCCTCGGGACCCTGCTGTTCCTGGTCAACATCGGGCTGATCTGGGCCTACACGCTGTCCTGCCACTCCTGCCGGCACATCATGGGCGGCCGGCTCAGGCACTTCTCGAAGCACCCGGTGCGCTACCGCCTCTGGGGCTGGATCAGCCGGCTCAACTCCCGCCACATGCAGCTGGCCTGGGCCTCCCTGATCAGCGTGGCCCTGTGCGACGTCTACGTGTACCTGCTGGCCAGCGGCGCCTTCACCGACCCGAGGATCTTCTGATGGCTCAAGTGGAACGGCAGCAGTGGGACGTGGTCGTGGTCGGCGCCGGCGGTGCCGGGCTGCGGGCCGCGATCGAGGCCCGCGAGCGCGGCGCCCGGACGGCCGTGATCTGCAAGTCCCTCTTCGGCAAGGCCCACACGGTGATGGCCGAGGGCGGGATCGCCGCCTCGATGGGCAACGTCAACGAGGGCGACAACTGGCAGGTGCACTTCCGCGACACCATGCGCGGGGGCAAGTTCCTCAACCAGTGGCGGATGGCGGAACTGCACGCGAAGGAGGCCCCGGACCGGGTCTGGGAGCTGGAGACCTGGGGCGCGCTCTTCGACCGCACACCCGACGGGAGGATCTCCCAGCGCAACTTCGGCGGCCACGAGTACCCGCGTCTCGCGCACGTCGGCGACCGCACGGGCCTGGAGCTGATCCGCACCCTCCAGCAGAAGACCGTCGCCCTCCAGCAGCAGGACTTCAAGGAGTACGGGGACCACGAGGCCCGGCTCAAGGTCTTCCAGGAGTGCACGGTCACCAGGGTCCTCAAGGACGGGCCGAGGGTCTCGGGGGCCTTCTGCTACGAGCGCGAGTCCGGACGCTTCTTCGTGCTGGAGGCCCCGGCCGTGGTCCTGGCCACGGGCGGCATCGGAAAGTCCTTCAAGACGACCTCCAACTCCTGGGAGTACACCGGCGACGGCCACGCGCTGGCCCTGCTGGCGGGTGCGCCCCTGCTGAACATGGAGTTCGTGCAGTTCCACCCGACGGGCATGGTCTGGCCGCCCTCCGTGAAGGGCATCCTCGTCACCGAATCGGTCCGCGGAGACGGCGGGGTGCTGCGCAACTCCGAGGGCCGGCGGTTCATGTTCGACTACGTCCCCGACGTCTTCAAGGAGAAGTACGCCGAGTCCGAGGAGGAGGGCGACCGCTGGTACGACGACCCGGACCACCACCGGCGTCCGCCCGAGCTGCTGCCCCGCGACGAGGTGGCGCGGGCCATCAACGCGGAGGTGAAGGCCGGCCGGGGCTCCCCGCACGGCGGGGTGTTCCTCGACGTGTCCACGCGCATGCCGGCCGAACGGATCAGGCGGCGGCTGCCGTCCATGTACCACCAGTTCAAGGAGCTGGCGGACGTGGACATCACCGCCGAGCCGATGGAGGTCGGCCCCACCTGCCACTACGTGATGGGCGGCATCGCGGTCGACTCCGAGACCGCGGCCACCGTCGGGGTGCCCGGGCTGTTCGCAGCCGGTGAGGTCGCGGGCGGGATGCACGGCTCGAACCGGCTCGGCGGGAACTCCCTGTCCGACCTGCTGGTCTTCGGGCGGCGGGCCGGGCTGCACGCCGCCGGGTACGCGGCCTCGCGCCCGGGGCGCCCGGCCGTCTCCCCAACCGCGATCGACGCGGCGGCCGCGGAGGCGCTGGCTCCCTTCCACGCCGCCGAGGACGCGGAGAACCCGTACAGCCTGCACCAGGAACTCCAGACGACCATGAACGACCTGGTCGGCATCATCCGCCGGGAGGGCGAGATGGCCGAGGCCCTGGAGCGGCTCGCGGCCCTGCGCGTGCGGGCCTCGCGGGCCGGCGTCGAGGGCCATCGGCAGTTCAACCCCGGCTGGCACCTCGCCCTGGACCTGCGGAACATGCTGCTGGTCAGCGAGTGCGTGGCCCGCGCGGCCCTGGAGCGCACCGAGAGCCGGGGCGGGCACACCCGCGAGGACTGCCCGGCGATGGAGCGGGCCTGGCGCCCGGTGAACCTGCTGTGCCGGCCGGTGGACCCCGTACCGGCGGACCCGGCGGCCGACCGGATCGAGCTGGTCCGGACCCGCACCGAGGCCATCCGCCCCGATCTGCTCGCCCTGTTCGACAAGGAAGAGCTGGCCAAGTACCTCGCCGAAGAGGAGCTGTACGGATGAGCACGTACGACGCGAGCTTCCGGATCTGGCGGGGCGACGCGGAGGGCGGATCCCTCAGGGACTTCATGGTCGAGGTGCACGACGGGGAGGTGGTCTTGGACATCGTGCACCGGCTCCAGGCCACCCAGGCGGCCGACCTGGCGGTGCGCTGGAACTGCAAGGCGGGCAAGTGCGGCTCGTGCAGCGCGGAGGTCAACGGCCGGCCGCGGCTGATGTGCATGACGCGCATGTCGACCTTCGAGCGGACCGAGACGATCACGATCACCCCGCTGCGCGCCTTCCCGATCGTCCGCGACCTGGTCACCGACGTGTCCTTCAACTACCGCAAGGCCCGGGAGGTACCGGCCTTCATGCCGCCGGAGGGGGTCGCCCCGGGTGCGTACCGGATGCAGCAGATCGACGTGGAGCGCTCACAGGAGTTCCGCAAGTGCATCGAGTGCTTCCTGTGCCAGGACACCTGTCACGTGGTCCGTGACCACGAGGAGAACAAGCCCGCCTTCGCCGGTCCGCGCTTCCTGATGCGGGTGGCGGAGCTGGACATGCACCCCCTGGACGCGGCCTCGGACGCGGGACTCGACCGCAGGCGGACCGCCCAGGAGGAGCACGGGCTCGGTCTGTGCAACATCACCAAGTGCTGTACCGAGGTCTGCCCCGAGGGCATCAGGATCACCGACAACGCGCTGATCCCGCTGAAGGAGCGGGCGGTGGACCGCACGTACGATCCGCTGGTCTGGCTCGGCAGCAGGATCGGACGCCGGAAGGGCTGAGAGCGGCCGGGATCCTCTCGCGGGAGGATCCCGGACACCGCCCGGTCAGCGGCCGGAGTGGTCGGTGACGTTGCCGTTGGAGCAGTGGTTGGCGTGGTCGCCCACCCAGTCGCCCATGACCGGGACCACGGCCACCTCCTGGAGGCAGACCGCGGCCGCGGTGAAGTTCCAGTTGTTGGCCGCGTTCACCCCGCCCCCGAAGTTGGAGTCGTTGTCGGCGTGGGCGGGCGCGGCGAGGCCGAGGGCGGCTGCGGCGAGCAGGGTCGCCGTCATGATCTTCTTCATGGCCTGCCAACGACGGCTCCTGCGCCGGGTCACTGCCCCTTGCTCCGGATGCGGGCCCGGTGGCCCGCTCATACCCTCCCAAATGTGATCCTGCCGAGAAGCGCCCCGCGCAGCAGAGCCGTCGCACGGGCCGGGCTCGCCCTGGCCGCCGGGCTGCTGGCGCTCGGCGGCTGGGGCATCGCGCAGGCTCCCGCCGTACGTGCCGAGGACCCCGTCGCCCTGGAACGGCAGGGGCAGACCACCGACCGCGTCGGCGCGCTCGGCGACCGCAAGCCCGCCGTCACCGCCGCCCTCGACGAGCTCTACGCCGACCGGAGGATCCAGCTCTTCGTGGTGTACGTGCGGGACTTCTCCGGACGCTCCGCGCAGAGCTGGGCGGACGCCACCGCGCAGCGCAACGGCCTCGGCCGGGACGACGTCCTGCTGGCGGTGGCCACCGGGGACCGCCAGTACGCCTATTCGGCCGATGTCGACTCCGGATTCACCGAGCGGCAGCTGGCGGAGGTGGCACGGACCGCGATCGAGCCGGCCCTGCGGCAGAACGACTGGGCGGGCGCGGCGATCGGCGCGGCGAACGGCTACGACGCGGTCCTCGGCGGGCAGCCCGTACCGGCGCCGACCATCACCCCCGGCCCGCCCGACCCCGGCGGCGGGGCCGGCGGCGGGAGCGGCGCCGGGGACTATGTGCTCCCGGTGGTCGCGGTCGGTGCGGCCGGGGCGCTCGGCGTGTACGCGTACACCCGCCGCAGGCGCAAGGACGCCGCGGCCGGCGGCCGCGGTACGACGACCGGTCCGGGCTGGCCCGAGGGCGCGCCGGACCGCCTCCCACTGCCGGAGCTGGACGGCCGGGCGAAGTCCCTGCTGGTGGAGACGGACGACGCGGTCCGCACCAGCACCGAAGAACTCGGCTTCGCCACGGCGCAGTTCGGCGAGGAGGCGGCCGCCCCGTTCACCGCGGCCGTGGAGTACGCCAAGGGGGAGCTGACGCACGCCTTCCGGCTGCGCCAGCAGCTCGACGACGCCTATCCGGAGGACGACGCGACCCGGCGCCGGATGCTGGACGAGATCCTCGCCCGCTGCACCGAGGCGAACCGGCGGCTCGATGCCCAGGCGGCGGACTTCGACCGGCTGCGGGACCTGGAGAAGAACGCCCCGCGGGCCCTGGCGGCCGTGGAGGAGCGCTACCTGGAGCTGACCGGGCGCACCACCACCGCCGAGGCGACCCTGACCGCGCTGGCCCGGCGGTACGCGGACTCCGCTTCCGCGCCCGTCGCCTCCAACCCCGAGCAGGCCAGGGACCGGCTGCTGTTCGCGGCGACCAACCTGGGCCTGGCGCACGCGGCCGTCGACGCGGGCGAGAACGGCACGGCGGCCGTGCACGTACGGTCCGCCGAAGGTGCGGTGGGCCAGGCGGCGACCCTGATGGACGCGGTCGAACGGCGGGCGCAGGAGCTGGCGGAGGCGGCCGGGAAGCTGCCGGGTGCACTGACCGAAACGGAGACCGACCTCGCGGACGCCCGGGGGCTGCTGACCGGCACCGCGGAGGGCACCCCGACGGCGGACCTGCGCGGGCGCATCGGCCGGGCCGAAGCCGTGGTGGCCGACGTGCGGCAGGAGGAGGCGGCCGGCCGCTACGACCCGATCGACGCCCTGCGCCGGGTGGAGGAGGCCGACGAGGCCCTGGACGAGGCGCTCGCCGGGGCCCGGGAGCGGGAGTCGGGCCGGCGGCGGGCCGCGGCCCTGCTCGACCAGGCCATGCTCGCGGCGCGCAGCGCGATCGGCGCGGCGACGGACTACCTCACCACCAGCCGGGGCGCGGTGGGCAGCCAGGCCCGCACGCGGCTGGCGGAGGCGGGCCGGCACCTGGAGCGGGCCGCAGCGCTGGAGGCGGGCGACCCGTCGGAGGCGCTGGCGGAGGCCCGGCAGGCGGACGCGCTCGCACGGCAGGCGCAGCGGTTGGCGGAGCAGGACGTGCAGGCGTACCGGGACCCGTACGCGGGCCGGCGCGGCGGCGGGCAGGGCGGCGCCGTACTGGGCGGGATCATCCTCGGCGAGATCCTGCGGGGCGGCCGCGGGGGTGGCGGATTCGGCGGATTCGGAGGCGGCGGCGGGGGCTCCGGCGGTTTCGGCGGCGGCCCGGGCTCCTTCGGCGGCGGCGGCACCCGGGGCCGCATGGGCGGTGGCGGCCGCTTCTGAACCGCCCGCGCGCGGGTCCCGTACCGGACAGACCATCCCCCACCAGGAAAGGCCCCTCATGACCAAGCAGACGATCCTCGGCCGGGTCACCCAGCTCGCCAAGGCCAACATCAACGCGCTGCTGGACCAGGCGGAGGACCCGCAGAAGATGCTGGACCAGCTGATCCGGGACTACGGCAACAACATCTCGGAGGCGGACCAGGCGGTCGCGACGACGATCGGCAACCTGCGGATGCTGGAGGCGGACCACAGGGAGGACGTGGACGCGGCCGCGGAGTGGGGCTCCAAGGCCCTGGCCGCGAGCCGGAAGGCGGACGAGCTCAGAGCGTCGGGGGCCGCGGCCGAGGCCGACCGGTTCGACAACCTGGCGAAGGTGGCGCTGGGGCGGCAGTTGCAGTCGGAGAAGGAGGCGCAGACGGCCGAGCCGACGATCGCCGCGCAGACGGAGGTGGTCGACCAGCTCAAGTCTGGCCTGGAGTCGATGCGGAACAAGTTGACGGAGCTCCAGGCGAAGCGGGACGAGCTGGTGGCCCGGGCCCGCACCGCCGAGGCGCAGAACACGATGCTGGACGCGGTGAAGAGCATCGACGTGATGGACCCCACGAGCGACCTGGGCCGCTTCGAGGAGAAGGTGCGACGGGAGGAGGCGCTGGCCCTGGGCCGGCAGGAGCTGGCCGCGTCCTCCCTGGACGCACAGTTCGAATCGCTGGACGACCTGGGCCGACGGAGCGAGATCGAGGCCCGTCTGGCCGCCCTCAAGCAGGGCGCCGCCTAGGCCGTACCGGATCCGCACCCGGCCGGGGGCTGCCGCGGTGCGGCGTCCCCCGGCCGGCCTGTCGGTGGGTCAGCCGTACAGGTCGAGGAGCTGTTCTGCCGAGAGCTCCCCGGCGGCCTCCTCCGCCGCTCCCGGCAGCGGCAGCTCGAACCACACGGTCTTGCCGCGGTGGGTCCGCCGGGTGCCCCACCCGGCGGACAGCATGCCCACCAGTTGCAGGCCCCGGCCCCCCTCGTCAGTGTCGCGGGCGCGCCGGCGCCTCGGCTGGACCAGGTTCGCGTCCCACACCTCGCACACCAGCGTCCGGTCGAGCAGCAGCCTGAGCCGGATCTCGCCCTCGCCGTAGCGCAGGGCGTTGGTGACGAGTTCGCTGACCAGCAGCTCGGTGGTGTCCAGCAGGTCCTCCAGACCCCACGCCGGCAGCTTGGCCCGGGCCAGTTCCCGCGCCCGGCCCACCGAACGCGCCTCGCGCGGCAGCTGCCAGTCCCCGACGGCGTCCACAGGCAGTCCCTGCACCCGGGCCATCAGCAGGGCGATGTCGTCCTCGCCGTGCCGGGTGTCGAGGGTGTTGAGCACGTGGTCGCAGACGTCCTCCAGGGGGCGGACCGGGTCGGCGAGCGCGGCGCGCAGGCCGCGCAGACCCTCCTCCAGGGGATGGTCCCTGGACTCCACGAGCCCGTCGGTGTAGAGGGCGAGCAGGGCGCCCTCGGGGAGATCGACCTCGACCTCCTCAAACGGCTCGCCGCCCACCCCGAGCGGCAGCCCGGGCGGCACCTCCAGCAGCAGGGCCGGCATGGGCTCGCGCTCCTCGTACGGGCCGGGCCGGTTCGGCGACACCAGGACCGGCGGCATGTGGCCGGCGTTGGCGATGGTGCAGCGCCGCGTCACCGGGTCGTAGACCGCGTACACGCAGGTGGCGAGGTACACCTCCGAGCGGTCGGAGTCGCGGGAGTGCAGGGCCGCGCGGGAGGCCTGCTGGGAGCCGCCGGGTGCGCCGAGCCCGCGCGCGATCTCGTCGAGGGCGGTCAGCACCTCCGCCGGTTCGAGGTCGAGCAGTGCCAGGGTCCGCACGGCGGTGCGCAGTTCGCCCATGGCCACGGCGGCCCGCAGTCCCCGGCCCATGACGTCGCCGACGACCAGCGCCGTGCGGTGGCCGGGCAGTTCGATGACGTCGAACCAGTCGCCGCCGACCTCGGTGGCCGCGTTGCCCGGCAGGTAGCGGCAGGCAATGTCCAGGCCTGCCGCCGCCGGGTCGCCGGGGGGCAGCAGGCTGCGCTGCAGGATCAGCGCCCGCTCGTGCTCACGCCGGTACAGCCGCGCGTTGTCGATGCACACCGCGGCCCGGGCGGCCAGTTCCACGGCCACCGCCCGGTCCCGTTCGCCGAAGGGCTCGCTGCCCTTCGTACGGGAGAACTGGGCGAGTCCGACCACCGTGTCGTGGGCGACCATCGGCACCACCAGGGTGGACTGCACGAGGTCTTCCGGCCCGCCGCCCTCGATCAGCCGCGGCCTCGCCGTGCGCAGGGCGAGCGCCCCCGGCGAGGCGGCCGGATAGCGGTGGATGTCGCCGACGGCGACCAGGGCGCCGGGACCGGACAGCGGTGCGTCCGACACGGCGGAGGCGAAGGCCACCCGGCGCAGCGCGGCGGACGGCGTGCGGGCCGGTCCCTGGCCGGGCAGGCTGGGCACGCCCGGCCCCTGGGGGCGAGCGGGACGGTCGTCGTCGCCGAGCAGGAGCCCCTGGTAGAGGTCGACGGCGGCCAGGTCGCAGAAGCCCGGGACGGTGACGTCGAGGAGTTCCCGGGCGGTGGTCTCCAGGTCCAGGGAGTTGCCGATGCGGTGCCCGGCCTCGTTGAGGAGGGCGAGATTGCGCCGGACCCCGGCGGCCTCGCGGGCGGCGAGGTGGCGGCGGGTGACGTCGGTGCCGATGCCGGCGACACCGATGGGGCGGCCACTGCCGCCGTGCACGCGGTAGAGGTTGATGGACCAGTGGCGGTTCTCCCGGCTGCGCGGGGTGGATCCGGTGATCCGCAGGTCGGTGACCGCGTCGCCGGTGTCCAGCACCCTGCGCAGGGCCTCCGCCATCCGGTCCGCCTCGTGCGCGGGCAGGTAGTCGTGCACGGTGCGGCCGCGGTGCGTCTCGGCGGTGCCGCCGAAAACGGTGGCGAAGCGCCGGTTGGCCCGCTGCACGGTGAGGTCCGTACCGAAGAGCAGGAAACCGAAAGGAGATTGGCCGAATATGGCCTGTGACGCGGCGAGGTCGGATTCGATCCGGCGCAGCGCGCGTACGTCGACGACGACGCACAGTGCGGCCCGTTCCGCGGTTTCGGTCTGGGTGGGCATCACATAGATCTCGGCCACGCCGTGCGCGCCGTTCCCGCCCGGGATCCGGAAGGGGATCAGGCCGGTCCACTCCTTGCCGTCGAGGATCTCGGCGACCTTGCGGTGGGCGTCCGGGCGCAACTCGGCGGGCATGAAGGCGTCGACCGGGTCGCGCCCCACGGTCTGGGCGGCCGTCAGGCCGAAGAGCTCCTCGGCGCGCAGGCTCCACTGGTCGATGAACCCGTCGGGCCCGATCGAGAACGACGCGACCTTTATGTAGTCATATATCGAGCCAGGCGGACTGCTGTGCCACAGGGCGTCGTGCCATGTCTCGCGCGGCACGTTGGCCTGATGTGCCTGCGCAGGTATTTCGCTCACGCGACCGTCCCCTCCAGCTCACCGCAACCGGACCGGCCATGACGGCAGTATTCAGCACCACGCCCCCGGACGGCACGGCGTTCACGATCACAGCACGGTCTCGATGATTTCAAGCCATGTCGCGCGATCTCCCCCGACCCCTTCCCGGCCACCGCCGGAAGATGCCGCGAGGGGTCTCCCGCCACCGCTCACCTTGTTACTCACCAGGAAGAGCCAACTCGAACCACACGGTCTTCCCCGTTTTGCCGTGACGCGTCCCCCAGCGCTGGGAGGAGACGGCCACGAGGTGCAGTCCGCGCCCCCCCTCGTCCTCCGAGTCCGCCACCCGCTCGCGGGGCGGATCCGGAAGCGGATCGGAGATCTCCACCAGCAGCGCGGGACCGCCCGACGGCGTGTCCGCGGCATCTCCGGCGGCCGGATTCCGCCATACCAGCCGGACGCCGATGGGGCCGGAGGCGTAGCGCAGGGAGTTGGTCACCAGCTCGCTGACCAGCAGGACGGTCACGTCACCGACCGCTTCGAGACCCCACTCGTGCAGGGTGCCGCGCACGGCGTGGCGGGCGGTGCGGACGGCGCCGGGCTCGGCGGGGAAGGCCCACTCGGCACACTCACCGTCTGTGTCGATCACGCCGATCACTTCCCGGGCCAGCAGCGACCCCAGTCCGGTTCGTCGGGAACGAAAGGAGGACGAGATAGGGATTAATAGCGACATACCCGATATTCGGGGCGTCGTACCACTCGATCCCGAACCCACCGGCGCACTGTGGCGCATACGGCCCAGCCGTGAGCCTCAGACGCCCCCGCCACCGGCCCCGGCGCCGCCCGCGCGCAGCCGGCGGCCGGCCTCGGCGACCGCCGGACGGTCCTGGTCCAGCCAGTCCACCGACTCCAGCTCCTCCGGTCCCAGCCAGCGCAGTTCGTCGTGGTCCTCCAGCGGCGCCGGTACCCCCGAGAGCAGCCGGGCCGTCCACACGTGCAGGACCAGCCCGGGTTTCAGCGGCCACTCCCCCGGGATACGCTCCAGCGGCTCGGTCTCCACGCCGAGCTCCTCACGCAGTTCGCGCACCAGCGCCTCGGGGACGGTCTCACCCGCTTCGGCCTTCCCGCCCGGCAGCTCCCAGCGTCCGGCGAGCTCCGGCGGTGCGCTGCGACGGGCGGCGAGCAGGCGCCCGTCATGACAAAGGGCTCCGCCCACGACCACGCGTACAGTCATGGGCGGAGCCTATGCCAGCGCCGCGAGGCGCCGCCCAGCTCAGTTCATCGTGGCGGTCTGACCGATCCGCTCGACCCAGTAGAGCTGCTTGTGTCCTCGGTCGTCGAGACTGTCGGCGACCTTCTGGGCCTCGGCCCGGGTGGCGTACTGCCCCACCCGGTAGCGGTTGCCGTTGTCGTCCTGACGTATGACCAGCCACGGAAGCAGTGCACCGCTGTCGTTCATCGCGTTTCACCTTCCGTCGACGTATCTGCCCGGGAAACCGCATTGCGCATATGCCCGACCTTACGCCCGACCTTTACGGAGCGGATACGGTTTTTCACGAAGAGATACCTTGCAGGCGTACGCATCCGGCCACGCGTACGAGTGCGCCCCGTACGCCGGCCCGAACGGGCGCACGCGCGGCACCGGGGCGCGCGACCGCGCGCCCCGACCTTCCTACGGACCGGTATACCCGCAGGTAGCTTCGGGGGGACGGGGTGCCCGGGCGGCCTGGAGGCCCGGGAAGCGGCCCGGTTCCGGCCGCCGCAGGAGTGCCGCCGGGAACGCCGCGGCCGCCCCACAGGCCCGCGGAAGGCACAGTTCGGGGCGGCCGGGGGCGATCATCATCGCGCCGAAACCCGCCGCCTCGCCGGCTCCGGCGAGGCGGCCGCGGGGCCCGGCGGGCCCGGATCAGGAGCGGCTCAGCGCCACAGGGGACACAAGGGCTCTCCGGCCCGACCCGCGCGGCGCCCCGGGGCCCGCCCCGCCACCCCCGGGCGGATCGGCGCACGGCCCGGGCGGCATCGGGCAAGTGGGTGCGTGGCGGGGCGGAGCGGCACGCCCCTACGGGGCGGATGCGGGCGGCCCGACAGCGGGGCGAGGAGCCGCAACCGCCGCCGCGCGGGCCAGGGGGACCACGGGAGCGCCCTCAGCGCACCGGCAGGTGGTAGGAGAGGCGGTAGCGGTCCGCCGGGACGACCACGTCAGCCGTCTCCACGGCACGGCCGGAGGCGAAGTAGGTGCGGCCGATCACCAGCACCACGTGCCCCGGCACCCCGCCGAGCAGGCTGAGCTCCTCGGCCAGCCCCGGCCGCGCACCGACGTCCTCCACCACGTTGTCGACGACGACATCGATCGCGGCCATCCGATCGACCACCCCGGAGCCGCCCAACGGTCCCTCCTCAGGCAGCATCACCGGGGTCCGTCCGGTCACCGCGAGGGGCTCCCAGGAGGTCGAGAGCATCATCACCTCGCCCGCGTCCCGGAAGACGTACCGCGTCCGCATCACCCGCTCGCCGGGCTCGATGCCGAGCCGCTTCGCGATCTCCGCGGGCGCGTCCGCCTGTTCGCTGCTCGACTCCCACGTCCCCCGCGCGCCGGAGTCGGCCTGCTCCTGGCGGAACGGCGTCGAGGCACCGCCCGCGCGGTAGCCGGAGCGGGCCACCCGCCGCGGCACCGGCTGCTCGCGCACGTACGTACCAGACCCGGACCGGCCCTCGACGAGCCCCTCCGCCATGAGGACCTTGCGCGCCTCCAGGGCCACGGTGTCGGAGACCCCGTACTCCTCGCGGATGCGGGCCTGGGAGGGAAGCCGGGCGTGCGGGGGCAGAGAGCCGTCGACGATCTGCCGCCGAAGATCCCCGGCCACGCGCAGATAGGCCGGCTGCTCACCGAAAGTCACTGGCACTCCCATCAGGTTGACAGACAGCAACAGCCTGGCAACCGATGGTTGTGGACCGCAAGCAAGGGCCAGGGTTTCACCCGAAGTGATGAAGCCAGGTCACTCAAACCCGTTACCGCGCGTTACCCCGGCAGCGTCACACCGCCTCCGACGAGGGCGCCCGGCCGGGCCCGCCCTCCGGGTCCTGTGTGCTCTGCTGGTCCTCCTCCAGCCACCGCGGGATCTGGGTCGACAGTCCGTACGCACCGCGCAGCGCCCGCTCCGTCTCCAGGGACATCGCGGCCATCGCCCGGTCCCACAGCCGGTCGAACTCCGCCGCCGTCTTCGCCCGGGAGGCGCCCTGCCAGGCCGCGCGGGCCACTTCGATCTCCTTGAGCTGCACCGGCACGATCTTCTCCAGCCCCGGCCGGGTCGCGTCCTGCTGGAGGACCTTCGCCTCCTCGCCCAGCACCGCATCCATCTCGCGGGCCCACGCCCCGTAGCGGTGGAGCGCGTCCTCGACGTCCTCTTCGGGCGGCCTGCTCATGACGAACTCCACGCCGTTGGCCGCCCGCAGGAAGGCCGCCTGCTCCGGCCGGAGCATGCCCGCGTCCCGCCGCAGGCTGCCGCTCCACTCCTCCTCCGCCGTACCGATCACACAGATCAGGCGCCGGTCCCCCTGGCGCCACGACGCACGCGACGGCGCGAAGTAGAACATCTCCGCGAACTCGGGCAGCGCCCAGGTGTCCATCGCGTACTGGTCCTGGGCCTTCCAGCAGGCGTCCTCCGACGCCCGGTCGGCCCCCGCCGAGCCGGGTGCGTCCGCGGTGCCCACCGTCATCGACGCGGTGACCTCGCCGTGGTGCACGCGGGAGCAGTCGACCGCGTACGTGAGGGGCCGCTCGTCGAACAGGTCCCCGCCGGGGACGTTGAAGCAGTCGCCCGCCTTCAGGTCGTCGATGTCCCTCAGTTCGCCCTCGACCTCGTCGTAGCCGGTCGGCCTGTCCAGCCGGCCGGGGACCGTCTCCACCAGCCGGCCGAGGGCGAACACCATCACACCGGTCATCACGACGGAGACCACGAGCCCCGTGATCGCCAGGGCCCTGCCCGTGTCCCCCTTCCTCGCGATCTGCACCAGCGCCGCGATGCCGAAGGCGATGCCGAGCGGCGGAAAGCACAGCAGTCCGGCGAGCAGCGAGGCGAGCGCGAACCCGTTGAGCGACGGCGGCTGCTGCCCCTGGCCGAGCGGCGGCCCCCATCCCCACCCCTGCTGCGGCGACGGCGGGGGCCAGGAGTGGCCCGATCCGGGAGGAGGACTCGGCGGGATGCTCAAGGGGTCGGACTCCATCGCAGGTGGCAGAGGGCATCGCGGGGTGCCAGGAGGCACCGCGGCGGGCGCGAACGGATGCGCGAATAGTACGCAGCGGGGGCGACCGTCCATCGGTCGCCCCCGCTGTTCCCCTACGGCTCACGCACCGCCGACCGGGCTCCTCAGAACTGGAGGGCCCAGGAGTCGATCTTCCCGGTGTCGCCGGTGGCGTTGTCGTTCACCCGGAGCTTCCACGTGCCGTTCGGCGCCGTCTCGGAGGAGGCGTTCACGGTGAAGGTCCTGATGATGTTGACGGCGCCCCCGTTGGTGCGGTTGTGCAGGGTGTAGACGGTGCCGTCCGGCGCGACCAGATCCACCTTCAGGTCGCCGATGTACGTGTGCTTGATGTCGATCGGGACCTTCAGCGTCGTCGGGGCGCTGCCGACGACACCGCTGACGGTGATCGGGGACTCGACGGTGGCGTTGTCGTTGATCGCGTGGTCGGCGGTGTTCTCGAACCGCTTGCCCGGCGGGACGGGGCCCAGGGCGGTGACGTGGAGCAGGCGGTTCGGCGAACCGGTGCCGGGCCCGCTCACCGTGTTCGAGGTGGCGGAGCCGATCAGCGCCGTGGCCACCTGCGCCGGGGTGCTGGCCGGGTTCTGCGAGAGGTAGACGGCGGCCGCACCCGCGACGTGCGGCGTGGCCATCGAAGTCCCGTTGATGGTGTTGGTCGCGTAGTCGCTCGTGCTCCACGCGGAGGTGATGGCGGAGCCCGGCGCGAAGAGGTCCAGGGCAGGACCGTAGTTGGAGTAGCTCGCCCTGGCGTCGGAGCTGGTGGTGGCGCCGACGGTGATGGCCTCGGCGACGCGTGCCGGTGACTTGGTGGAGGCGTTGGCGGACTCGTTGCCCGCGGCCACGGCGTAGGTGATGCCGGAGGCTATGGAGTTGCGGACGGCCGTGTCCAGCGCGGTGTCCGCGCCGCCGCCGAGCGACATGTTGGCGACGGCGGGCTTGACGGCGTTGCGGGTCACCCAGTCGATGCCCGCGACGACCTGGGCGGTCGTGCCGAAGCCGTTGTTGTCGAGGACGCGGACGCCGACGATCTTGGCCTTCTTGGCCACGCCGTGGGCCGATCCGGCGACGGTGCCGGCGACGTGCGTGCCGTGGCCGTGGCCGTCCTGGGCGGTGTTGTCGTTGTCGATGGCGTCGTAGCCGTAGGAGGCGCGACCGCCGAAGTCCTGGTGGGTGATGCGGACTCCGGTGTCGATGACGTACGCGGTGACGCCCTCGCCCGCGGCGTCCGGGTAGCCGTAGCTCCGGTTCAGCGGGAGGGCCCGCTGGTCGACGCGGTCCAGGCCCCAGGACGGCGGGCTCGGCTGCGTGCTGCTGACGCTGAAGGTGCGGTTCTGCACGACCGACTGGACGGCCGGGTCGGCGGCGAGCTTCTCGGCCTGCGCCTGGGAGACCTTGACGGAGTAGCCGTTGAGGGCCGCGCTGTAGGTCCGGTCGATCTTCGCGCCGTACTTCTTGGCGACGAGTTTGCCCCGGACACTGGTCGAGCGGGGCGCGGTGTCCTTCAGGGTCACGATGTAGCTGTTGGGCACGGTCCCGGGAGCCCCCGCGTTCTGGACCACGCCCCGCGCGCCGCCGACGGCCGAAGCGGGCAGTGCGGCGGCGCCCAGCGCCAGGACCGCGACCGTGGTGATACCGGCGATCTTCCGGCGCCTGTGACGCATCACTGGCATGTGACGGGTTCTCCTCTGAGGTGGTGCGTTGCGGGGATGACGGGAACCCCGCAAACGTGGCCATGACAAAGCAGATGGCCCAACGGGCTGCCGCCTCCGAAAGGTTGACCCACCCCCGGCGCGACCCGACACGAGGACAACGAACGCGTAACATCCGTGCCATACACCGGCCATGACCGACCAAAGGCGCTCAGCACATGACGCACGCACCCCCCGGTTACGTCTGCTCCGAGGACGGTACACGCGCCGATGTCCGGACCGCTCCTTGGGGGTGCCCTCTGTGCGGCGGCCCCTGGGACCTCGATTTCACGCCGGATCCGGACGCGGCCCTCGAACCCTCCGCCGGACCGAATTCGCTGTGGCGGTACGGGCCGGTGCTGCCCCTGCCCGGCGCTTTCTCCGTCTCCCTGGCGGAAGGGCACACTCCGCTGATCCCGCTCGGGGAACGGATTCACGCCAAGCTCGACTTCCTCATGCCGACGCTGTCCTTCAAGGACCGGGGCGCCGTGATGCTCGTGGAGCTCGCCCGGCGGCTGGCGCCGCAGCGCGTCGTGGCGGACAGCAGCGGCAACGCGGGGACATCGGTAGCGGCGTACTGCGCCCGGGCCGGACTCGACTGCGAGATCTTCGTGCCCGAAGGGACGTCGGAGAAGAAGACCGAGCAGATGCGGGCCCACGGGGCGGTGGTCCGCGTGATCCCCGGCGGCCGCGAGGCCGCCGCGCTGGCGGCGCGCAAGGAGGCGGACGCCCCCGGCGTCTTCTACGCCAGCCACGTGTTCAACCCCTACTTCTTGCACGGGACCAAGACCTACGTGTACGAGGTGTGGGAGGAGATGGGCCGGCGGCTGCCCGAGGCGCTGGTGGTGCCGGTGGGCAACGGCACACTGCTGCTCGGGGCCGCGTTGGCCACGCAGGAGCTGGCCCGACGCGGTGTCAGGCCGCCGGCCCTGATCGCGGTCCAGTCCGAGGCGGTGTCCCCGCTCGCCGACGCGTTCGCGGCGGGTGCGGAGGATGCCGCTCCGGTGGCACAGCGGCCGACGCTGGCCGAAGGGATCGCGATCCCGGCGCCGCCGCGCGCCCGCCAGATCCTGGCCGCGGTCCGAGCCTCCGGCGGCACCTTCGTCACCGTCCCGGACGACCGCCTGCGCGAGGCCCAGCTGGACCTGGCCCGACGCGGCCTCTTCGTGGAGCCGACGGCCGCCGCCTGCTGGGCGGCCGTGGGCCCGGCGGCCGCGACCGACCCCTTGCAGGGCCGTACGGCGGTCCTCCCCCTCTGCGGCGCGGGCGCCAAGACGGGCCTGGCCCGGTAAGCACCCGCACCCCGGGCCCGCCCCGCCACACCCCGCGGGGTGGGCCTTCGCGGGGGCCCGGGTGCGGCGCCCCCGCGAGGGGGCCGCACCCGGCGACGCACCGGCGGGACCCCGGATCCGCCGAGCCCCTCACCGGCCGAGGTCGATGTCGGAAATCCGCGCGCCGCGGCCCCGCCGGTCTGATCAACTGACCCCATGAACACCCACGTTGGCCTCGCCGCCAAAGCCACCGCGTTCACCGCACTGCACACCCCCACCGCCCCCCTCGCCCTGGCGAACGCCTGGGACGTCGCAAGCGCCCGGATCGTGGAGGCCACCGGGGCCGCCGCCGTCGCCACCACCAGCGCCGGCGTCGCCTGGTCCCTCGGCTCCCCGGACGGCGACGCGCTCGCCCGCGACCGCGCCCTCGACCTGATCGCCCGTGTGAGCGCGGCCGTGTCCCTGCCCGTCACCGCCGACATCGAGGGCGGCTTCGGCGCCGACCCGGCCGCGGTCGGCGAGACCGTCACCGGCGTCATCGCCGCCGGCGCGGTCGGGATCAACATCGAGGACGGCACCCGCGCCCCCGCCGAGTACGCCGAGCGCCTGGCGGCCGCCCGCGCCGCGGCCGACGCCGCCGGGGTCCCGCTCTATATCAACGCCCGGATCGACACCTACCTCAAGGGCCTGGGCGATCCCGCCTCCCGCCTCGACGAGACCCTCGCCCGCGCCGCCTCCTACCTCCGGGCGGGAGCCACCGGCATCTTCGTGCCCGGCGTCCTCGACCCGGCCGTCGTGGCCGAGCTGGCCAAGGGCATCGACGCTCCCCTCAACGTCCTCCTCGGCCCCGATGCCCCGCCCGTCGCCGCTCTCGGCGCCCTCGGGGTCGCCCGCGTCAGCCTCGGCTCCTGGGTGGCCGAAGCCGCGTACGCGGTGGTCCGCCGCGCCGCCGAGGAACTGATCACCGACGGCACCTACGGCTCGCTCGCGCGCCCGCTCCCGTACGGCGAACTGAACGACCTGCTCAAGGGCTGAGACGCCCGGACGCCCGCGCCGACCGAACGGACGGCGGCGCTGTCCCGGGAAGGGCTCACGGCCCCGCGGCCCGCTCGTACAGCGCCTTCGCACGCTCGTCGAACAGCGCGGCTGTGGAGTCCACGTCGGTGTCCCCGCCGCTGAGCACCCCGATGAGGTGCCCGGCGGGGTCCGCCCCGCCCCGGTCGGCGATCCAGGGGCTGCCGCTGGTACCCGTCCAGAAACCCGCGCAGCTCATGTACAGCATGTCGGGGTCCTCGTCGTCGTGACGGGTCTGCGTGGTGCAGGAGACGGGCCTGTTCTCCGGGTTGTGCCCGGAGTCCGGGTAGCCGACGACGGTGACGTCCCGCTCGTAGCCGGAGGTCCATTCGGGCCTGGGCGCCTCGGCGCGGCCGCCGACGGCCTCCTGGACGCTGCGCCCGTCCTCGTCGGGCTCGATGGTGAGGAACGCGAAGTCGGCGGTGTCCTCGCCCCACTTGGTCCAGCGGTCATCGACGTGGATCGCCTCGACCTTCCACACCCCCAGGGGCCGGGTGCCGTCGCCCTCGCCGGAGAAGGCCGGGGCGAAGGAGAGCTCGCCGATGGCCAGGCCGTCGTGCGCCACCTCACCCGGCTGTCCGTCCTCGCCCGCGGGGGCGACGCAGTGCGCGGCGGTGGCGACGACATTGCCCTTGGGGCTGTCGACGACGCTCGCGGTGCACCAGTGCTCGCCGCCGGCCATGAGTACGCCGACGGTGGGGAAGGCGAGCACCGGCCGCTCGCCGGGCGCCTTCATGAAGGCCATGGCGCACACCGCCGCGACGCCCGCGGCGGCGGCCACCGATGCCCCCTTCACCACCGTGCTCGTCACACGCCGGGATCGGGTGTCGGTCCCTTCATCACCTTGCTGATCCACTCCAGGGAGCCCTCCCTCATGCCGCGCACATAGGACTTTCCGTTGTGCTCTCCATCCTGGATCACCTGGAGCGAAGTGTGCACGGGGCCCTTGCCGTACTCCCTCATGAACTTCTCGGCCTGCTCGCGACCGGTCTCCTTGGTACCGATCTGGAAGTTGATGTAGACGTCGGGACCCTTGGTGTCGATCAGCTTGGCGGCGAGCTTCTCCGGATTGTTCGCGTCCATGGCCTGCGTGTTCCCCTTCCAGAGCGGGGAGTCGGGCACGATGTCGGTCCCGCTCGCGATGGCCGCCTTGAACCGGTCGGGGTACTTCAGGAGCTGCTTGAAGCCGTTGAATCCGCCGGCCGAGGAGCCCATGAAGGCCCATCCGTCGCGGGAGGTGAAGGTACGGAAATTGGCCTTCGCGAAATCGGGGACGTCATCGGCCATCCAGGTGCCCATCTTGGGCTGGCCGGGGATGTCCGATCCGTCGAAGTGGTGCTTGGTGTCGGCGTTGGTCACCGGCATGATCAGGATGAAGGGCAGGCTCCTGCCCGCCTTGGCCCCGTCGGCGACCGCCTGCTGGAGGCCGAGGCCGGGGCCCGTGCCCCAGTAGTTCGTCGGATAGCCCCGGCCGCCGGGCAGCGAGATCAGAACCGGGAAGCCGCTCCTCGCGTACTTCGGATCGTCGTACTCCTTCGGCACCCACACCCACACGTCACCTGTGAAGCCGGACTTCTTGCCCGTGAGGGTGGTCCTGCCGATCTGGGTGCCGTCGGGCAGCCTGCTGGTGCGGACGAAGGAGGCTGCCGGGCCGGTGGGCATGAGCACCTCCGGCAGAGCCTCGGAGGCGGTGGCCGTGTTCTCCTGGACCTTGCCGAAGGAGACCGGATCTCCTATGTCCGAGAAGAGGCCGAACTTGTACGCTGCCGCGCCGCCCCCGGCGAGGGTGAGCGCGAGACCGCCGCTGATCAGAAGCAGGCGCAAGCGGTGGGGGCGACGGCTGCCCGTGGTCGTGGGGCGGCCGTCGCCTTGCTGGTCATGCTGCACGGTTGTTGTCCCGTTCCTTCTCCGGCGCTCGCCTCGGAGCGCGGGCCGGACCGATCGGTCCCCCTTACACCCTTTACAGAGGTACCAACGAAGGCGCGGGTTGCCTGGGACGGGGGTGACGTGGCGAGCACCACCCGCCGGGAAGCGGCACACGGGGATGGAGGCAGGGCGGGGTGCGGGGCACGGTCTGTGCGGGCGGGAGCGGAATGCGCGGGCAGGGCTCCGGAGAGCGGCGGCTGACCTGGACGGCGTCAGAGCTGTCCCGGGGGGTTCCCGTCAGTCCCCCGTCCGTCCGGTTCGCGCCGCCCGGCGAAACACCGCCCAGCGAAGCCCCCGCCCCGCCATCCGCCCCTCACCCGCCGGCCGAGATCTCCGGCTCAGCCCGCTGCCGGCTCGGGTGCCTTCAGCACCTTGCTGATCCACTCCAAGGAGCCTTCCTTCATGCCCCGGACGTAGTGCCAGCCGTTGTGCTCGCCGTTCTGGATGTCCCGGATGGTCGTCTTGACCGGCCCCTTGCCGTACTGCTGCTGGAACTTCACCATCCGCTCCTTCCCGGACTCCTTGGTGCCGACCTGGAAGTTGATGTAGACCTCGGGTCCCTGCGTGTCGATCAGCTTCTGGGCGAGCTTCTCCGGGTTGTTCGCGTCCATCTCCGCCTGGTGCCCCTTCCACAGCGGGGAGTCGGGGACGATCTCGCCGCCACTGGCGATGACGGCCTTGAACTTCTCCGGATGCTGCAGGACCGTCTTCATGCCGACGAACGCGCCCGAGGAGGAGCCCATGAAGGCCCAGCCGTCACGGGACTTGTAGGTACGGAAGTTGGCCTTGGCGAAGGCCGGGACGTCCTCGGCGATCCACGTACCCATCTTGGCCTGGCCGGGGATGTCGGAGCCGTCGTAGTAGTACTTCGCGTCCGGGTTGAGCACCGGCATGATCACGATGAACGGCAGGCTGGTGCCGGCGCGGACGCCGTCGCTGATGGCCTTCTGCAGGCCGAGGCTGCGGTCGGACCAGTAGTTGGCCGGGAAGCCGTTGCCGCCGGGCAGGGCGATGAGCACCGGGAAGCCGCTCTTCGCGTACTTCGGGTCGTCGTACTCCTTGGGAGCCCACACCCACACGTCGCCTTCGAACCCGGACTTCGCGCCCGCGAGGCGGGTCTTCGCGATGATCGTGCCGTCGTCGAGCTTGGTGGTCTGCTTGAAGTCCGACTTCGGACCCGTCGGCATGAGCACGTCGGGGTCGCCGGAGGGCTTGACCTCGGCGGCCGGCGCGCCCGGTTCCGGCTTGTCCGCGGCCGGGGACGGGTTCTTGCCGAAGGTCACGGCCTCGCCGTTGCCCGAGAACCAGTCGAGCTTCCAGGCGGCGAACCCGCCGCCACCGAGGAGCAGCGCGAGGGCGACCACGGCACTGATCCCTATGCGGCGCCGGGACCGTCCGGCCTGCGGCGTCTCGTACGACGGATACTGGTGCTGGTGCTGCTGGTGTCCGCCGTGCCCCTGGGCCGGGTACTCCTGGTAGGACGGCTGGTCGTCAGGCCGCGGGCGCTGCGGGTACTGGTGCACGAACTTCGCTCCGAACGGTCTTGACTGCCCCCGAGGGCAGAACGGCTTGTCTCCCCTAAGTCCTGATGAGCAAACCACCCGCACAGTTCCAAATTCGAGCAAAAAAAGGACGCGGCGGTGCACGCGAGCGCGTTCTCACCGCTGGGCGTCGAGCACCTCCGCGCACCGCCCGAGCAGCTCGATGAGCAACTCCCTTTCCTCCTCGGTGAATGCGGCGGCGAGCGCCCGTTCCACCCGGACCGCACCCGCGTCCGCGAGCTCCATGACGGCGCGCCCCTCGCCGGTGAGCCGGGTCTCCAGCACGTTGCGGTGCCACTCGTGCGGGGTCCGCTCGATGAGCCCGCGCTCCTGGAGGTTCTTCAGCACGGTGTTCATGGTCGGCGGCGTCACCCCGCACAGGCGGGCGAGCGCGGCGGCGGAGATGCCGGGTTTCTCGGCCAGCCAGAGCAGCGCGGCGTACTGCGGAACCGTTACGGCGGCCGGCTTGCAGGCCGCGTTCTTCGCCGCGAGAAGCGCCTGCTCGGCGCGCTTCACATGAGAGCCGATGCGCTCCTCGGGGGCCATGGAGGTCATGACGGCATCCTATGACCCTTGCATTCATTAGAGCTCTAACATAGATTCGCATTCGTTCAGCCACTAGAGGACATCCATCGGGGGATGCGATGACGCGACAGACCATGCCGAAGGCACCGGCGGCACCGGCGGCACCGGCGGCGAAGAATCAGCAGGAGAGGCGGAGGCGGAAGCAGCAGGCCGCGAGGTCATTCCTGGTCGCGGCAGCGGCCGGGGTGTTCGCCCTCGGAGCAGCGGCGCCGACTCCGGCAGCAGCCGGGACGGCGGGCCCGGAGGGCGGCGACGCCCGGATTTCCACCGCCTTCTCCCTACCCGGGGCGAAGGTCTACCCGGAGGGCATTGCCGCAGACCCCCGCACGCGCACGGTCTACGTCGGCTCGTACGCGGACGGCACCATCTACCGCGCCCGGCCCGGCCGGGCGGCGGCCGAGGTGTTCCTGCCCTCCGGCACCGACGGCCGCCGCACGGCCAACGGCCTGCGGGTCGACGCCCGAGGCCGGCTGTGGGTCACGGACTCCACCACGGGCGTGGCCGTCTACGACACCGCGACCGGGACCCGGCTGGCCCACTTCGAGGTGGCCGCGGGATCCACCGCCCGCTTCGTGAACGACCTGACCCTGACACCGGACGGCACCGCGTACCTGACCGACAGCATCCGCGGCGTGATCTATCGCGTGACCCCGCGTCAGCTGGCCGCCGGCAGCGGCGTCCTGACCGAGGCCTACGACCTCACCCCGGCCCTGCGCCCCCGCCCGGCCGGCACCTTCAGCCTCAACGGCATCACCTCCGACAGGACCGGCCGCTACCTCCTCGCCGTCGACATGACGGCGGGCGACCTCTACCGTGTCGACCTGCGGACCGGCGCCGTCCGCCGCGTCACCCTCACCGGTGGGGACCTGAAGGCCGCCGACGGCCTCGACCTCTCCCCCGACGGCACGCTGCGGGTGGCGCACAACACCACCAACACCCTGACCCGGTGGCGGCTCGGCGCGGACGGCACCCGCGCCAGGCTGACCCGTACGATCACGGACCCGTCCCTGCAGATCCCCACGACCCTGGCGCGCGTCCCGGGACGCGTCCTGGTGGTCCGCTCGCAGTTCGACCGGGGCGGCCCGATGAACCCCGGCTCGGGCACCCCGACCACCTTCACGGTGGCCTCGGTACGCGGCCTCTGACCGCGGAGCGGAAACCCGGGCCCCGAGTCCCGCAGCTCGGGACCCGGGGCCCGGGTTTCTGCCGTCAGGCCTCGACGGCGGCGTTCCTACGGGCCCGTACGTCGGCGACGGCGTACGGCAGCCCGGGAAGCAGCAGGAGCGGGGGCCCCCACAGGGGCAGTGTGAACAGTGTGGCGTCGCCGGCGATCCGACTGATGAGGATGGCCGCGGGCAGCGCGACGCAGATACCGAGCAGCCAGCTCGGCAGCAGGCCCAGACTGCCCCGGCGCAGCTCCCAGGCGACGGTGACCGTGCCGAGAACCGCCCAGAAGGCGACGTTGCCGGCGGTCACATCCAGCTGCGTGGTCCATCGGGTCAGGAACGGCATGAGGAGGACCCAGCCGGCGATGAAGCAGCCGAGGGAGGCCGCGCGCAGCAGCCGGCGCGGGAACGGTGCGCGCGCCCGGGCCCAGGCCGCGGCGAAGGTGCGTACGTCGGGGCCGACGACGTCCCGCGCGGTGCGACCCGCGGCCTCCGCGTCCTCCAGGTGTGCGGAGAGCTCGTCGAGCATCTCCCGCACGGACGCGTCGTCGATCCCGCGGTACTCCCAGTTGCTGCGGCAGGCGGCGATTATCTGCGCGTTCGTCATGACGTGTTCTCCCCCGTGAAGGGCGTGGCGGTGGTCAGGATCCGGCCTACCGGTCCGGCGAAGGCGTGCCAATCGGCCCGGCCGCGGCCGAGTTCGGCCCGCCCTGCCTCGGTCAGCCGGTAGTACTTGCGCGGGGCGCCGCCGGTCGGGGACGGCGCGCGGTACGAGGAGATGAGCCCCGCCCGCTCCATCCGGGCGAGCAGCGGATAGATGCTGCCGTCACTGACCAGCTCCAGCCCGTGGGCGGCGAGCGCCTCGGCGAACTCGAATCCGTACCTGGGCCGTTCGGCGATGAGCGACAGCAGGCAGAGGTCGAGCACTCCGCGCAGGAGCTGGCTGCGCCGCTGGTCATCGGTCGCCGACCGCTCCTTTGTCATGCGACACAAGATAGTGGGCGACTATCTTGCATCGCAAGGTAGCGGGATCCGGGGCCGGACGGCGGCGGGAGGGCGGCGGGCACCCGGGGAAGCCTGGGGGCCTACCTGGGCGCGGCGACCTTGCGGGTGGCGGAACGCATCACCAGGGCCATCACCACTTCGAACACGCCGAGCAGGACGAGCCACAACCCCAGCAGGCGCGTCAGGGCGACCGCGGAGTCCACCGGGAAGCAGAGCACGACGATTCCGGCCACGGTGCCGAGGGCACCCAGACCGAAGAGCAGGCCCCGGTGGACGAGGAGGCGGTCGGCGATCGAGACGTAGGCCGTGAGCAGCCCGGTGATCAGCCAGAACACGCCGACGATCAGGGAGAGCGCGCCGATCGTCTGCATCGGATGACGCAGGACGAGGACGCCGGCGAGGAAGGCCAGGACCGCGATCAGCACGCTCGCCAGCCTGCTGCCTCCGGCGTCGTTGCTGTGCGAGAAGGCTCCGACGAAGCGGAACCCGCCCGCCACCAGGAGCTGCAATCCGATGATCACGGCCAGGATGTGCAGCGTCTCGTCCGGCCAGACGAGCACGAGGATGCCCGGGATCAGGGTGGCGAGGGCGACACCGAGCGCCCAGTGCCAGGAGCTCCCGAGTTGGTTGAGCGTGTCCTCGGGATCGTGCTGCGCGCGCTGCGGTGCCGCGTCGGGATGTACGGACATCACGCCTCCCGGACCCACCTGGAGTACCTTTACGCCCATTTTATTCCGGAACTTCCCATCCCGCGGCTGCACCGTCGGCGCACCAGCCTCCCGGGACACACGCAGGTGGCTAGGGTGACGGCGTGAGCGGACCGGACAGCATGTTGTTCGAGGGCAGGGGCGGCCTTCGCCTCGACGGCGACACGGTGAGCGTGAATCGGGGCGGCACCACGGTCGTGGCGTCCTTGCGCGCCGTGCACCACGTGGACGTCGAGGAGAGCCGCGGTTGGGCCCAGGTGCACCTTCACCTCAGCGAGGAAGGTGACGACGGGTCCCGGAGCACCACCGTGCACACGGTGCGCCACCGCAACGCCTCGGCCGCGCGCGCCTTCCGGCGCCTGGTCACCACGGCCGTCGAGTACGCGCGCCGCGACCCGGAGACCCGGTCGGAAGTCCAACGCGTCGAGACACCCGGCCGGTCCCCGCGAAAGCGCCGGTGGGCGACGGCGGCCGCGTGGTACGGGTGCCCGGCGGTCGGAGCGGCCGCCGCGGCCGACGGCTCCACCCAGGTGTCCCTGCTCGTCCTCCACCTCGGCCTGACGTTCCTGGGACTTGCCGGCTTCCTCCTTCGGCCGCTCGTGGTGCTCAGCCGCCGCGGTGTCGAGGTGGTCCGCTTATCACCACCTGAGCCAGACCGTCCGCCCCCGCTACCGCTACACCACCGTCGACGGCGCCGTCGTCACGGCCGATTCGGCCGTCCAGCTCTTCTCCACCCACGCAGGCGACCGCGTCGACGTCACCTACGATCCGAGCAGACCCGATTTCGTGGCCTGCCGGTCCGAACTGCACGGCCACCGGCGCGTGATGGAGTTCCTCTTCGCGACGCTGGGGCTGTGGTGGACCCTGGCCGCGGCGGAGGAGCCGGTCTCCCCGGCCGCGGCGGCCCTCACACGCTGACCCCTCACGCCCGTCGCCCCACGTCTTCGTCGTTCCCACCCGGATCGACCGTATCGACCTGTACCCGGAAAGGTGGCCCATGCCGTCCCAGCGCCCCGAGCAGATCGGCTACGGCCATGTGGTCGAGAGCTACGTGACGAGGACGTACGGGGGCCTCCCGCGCTACCTCGTACTGAACGGCGGGCGGTTCCTGGGCCCCCGGTGGTGGCACACCACACGCTTTACCCGACACCTGATCGCTGACGCCGCCGCGATCACCGACGAGGAACTGACAGCCCTCCTCGGCTACGAATGGCGCTCGCGCCTCACCGCCGCCTGGCTGATCGGCGTCGACCGCCGCGAACGGTTCCGAGCACGCATCGGCAACCTGCTCCTGTCCAGCGAGGTCTGCTACTCCGGCAGCGCCTACTGCTTCACCCTAGCCCGCTTCGGCACACACGCCGACGCCGAGATCCTCACCACCTACCTCGACCACTACCTCCCCCGCACCGACCTCCACTACGACCAGCCCGCCGCCCTGGGCGCCCTCCTCCGCCTCGACTCCCGCCTCGGCACCCACCACGCCGACCGCTTCACGGAGCCCGACGGCCTCTGGGACCACTGGGTCAGAGGCGTGGGACGCCTCGGCCACCCCAGCCACACCCCCGCCGAGCTGCGCCGCTGGACGGACCTCCAATGCGACTTCGCCAACGGCTGGACCCGGACGTAGCAGCAGCTGCGCGACATCCCCTGCCCCCTGTACCGGCGACAGGTACGACAGCGGGCGTGGGCCGCACTGCCAAGCGCAACGGCCTGACCAGAATTTCCCCACGTCAGGCCGCCCTTGCTGATGCGATCAGACGTTGAAGCGGGCGGAACGTTCAGCACAGCGCTCCGACCTGCGCAAACGCGATTCTTGAGGTGGGCGTCCCGCGCCCGTCCAGCACGCGGCAGACCTAGTCCACCCAGGCCGCGACGTCGGACGAGGACCCGCGCAACAGGTCCACCGATGCCTGGGCGAGCAGCTCAGGCAGGCCCGCCTGTTCCGCCTCCTCCACCAGCAAGCGGATCTCGTTGACCGCCGCCAGGGCGCGCGCCCTTTTCTCCTGACCGGCCAGAAGCGTTCTGAACGGCCCGGCGGCGAGCCTCGCGTCGACCAACAGCGCGCCGAGTCGTTCCGACAAGGCTGCGGCTCGGTCCACCGCGCGCCGGGTGTCCGGTCCCGCTTCCACCAGAACATGCAGGGCCATGACGAGTGCGGTAGTGCTCGGCTCCAGCCGATCCACGTCAATGGGGACGGCCACCGTCTCGTGCACGGCCTCGGAAAGCCGACGAACTGCGGCAAGCATCTGGTCGACAGTGCGCTGTCCCCCGCCGGGAATCTGGCGCAACCGGCAGGGGCCCGCTTCGAGAACACGGCCCACTGTGCGCGGGGCACTCTTCTCTACGTTCCCCAGCCGTAGGCGTCCTTCGGTGACGTCCTGCAGCCGGGCGACGGGGATGGCGTCGAGCTCCCGCGTAACCGCCGCGTCGTGAATCGGCTTGAGCACCGCCCGCCCGCCTCGACCGCCCTGGCGTGGTCACCGGCCACTGCCTGCGCCGCCTCGTGGAGTCGCGCTCCCCTCGCGACCGTGTCCCGTTCACCACGCGCCACGCGTCCCGCCCCTCTCTCGCAGTCCCCGCATCCTCCCACCACCCCCGCCGGCAGTGGCGCGCTGACCCGTACGGCCTTGGAGCGCTGAAACAAGGGCGAGCTCCACGACGCGGCAGTTCCTCGGCCGGACCCACGAGGGCACCCCACCGCCCGAAACCCGCCCCAACTTCCGCCATACCGCGCTATGGTGTCAGTATGGCTACCAAGAAGGTGACGATCACTCTCGACGAATCCCTGGTGGACGCCCTGGCCGGCGCAGCCGAGGAGGAGGGCATCCCGCTCTCCCGGCTCGTCGCCGGAGCAGCCGAACGAGAGCTGCGACTGCGGGCCGGGCGGGCGGTGATCCAGGAGTGGCAGGCGGAGCACGGCGCCTTCACCCCGGAGGAGCTCGCCAACGCACGCGCCGAGATGGCCGACGCCGATGCCGAGTACCTCAGCGGCACGCGGGCATCGGCCGCGTGAACATCCCCTACCTGTACGACGCCGGTACGCTGATCGCCATCGACAACGACGACCGGCGCATGTGGGCTCGCCACAGCCTGGCTCTCGAAGACGGCAGGGACATCCACGTGCCTTCCGTGGTCGTCAGCCAGGCATGGCGGGACTCCCGGCGGCAGGTCAGGCTCGGCAAGTTCCTCGCGGGGTGCCATGTCGCACCCGTGGGCTTCGAAACCGCCAAGGCCGCGGGCACTCTCTGCGGCAAGGCCGGCACCGCAGACATCGTCGACGCCACCGTCGTCGTCATGGCTGCCAGTCTCGGGGCGATCATCTGGACCTCCGACCCGTACGACATCCGCGCCCTCATCGACGCCCAGGACGTCAAGCCCGCTCCCGTCATCCGCGCTGTCTGACCTCCGAAGGTCTGCGGACTCCTGCGGACAACAGGGCGACCTGACCGGCGTTCTCGCAGGTCAGGCCGCCTCTGGCGATACGGTCACACGTTGAAGCGGAACGCCTGCGGCCCGACCCTGACCTGCGGCGGAGCCCCGCGCAGGGCCCTGAACAGGCATTTCTCCATTGGCGTGTGTTGGGGCCCGACGGTGCCTTACGGGTGTCCTGCGGACTGTCTGCGGACGGGCCTACGGGGTCCCGACGGAGTCGAGGTGCCCGCACAGCTCCGCGGCGATGTCTTCGTCGCGCCCCCTCGGCAGGCAGCGGCCACCAGTGCTGCTCGCCGTTCGCCACAGCGAGGCTGCTCGCGAACCAGACGAGGTGGGGTGCAGGCACGAAGGAGCCCCGGAGCCACCGCGCGAAGACAGCGGCTCCGCCAGCCTTCACATCGGTCAGGGTGATATAGGCATAGTCGGGCTGAGGCATCGACGCCATCCCGTCGATCCATACGCCGGGTGCCGGCTCGATCTCAAAATCGAGGACGGGAACGCTGTGGATGGCCGAGATCCGGTACTCCACGATGGGCTCAGGGAATGCCTCCCGCAGAGCCCTCTCCGGGCACTCGGCAGTGGCACGCCATGCTCCGCCGTCGCCCTGAGGCGGGTAGAAGGCGAAACCGGTGCGGATGTTCCGTTCAGTGGGCACGGTCTCCCTCTGCCCCACGACACGTATCGCGTCGAGCCGCGCGTACCCGACATCACCCAGCCCGCCGTCGTAGCCGTTGGCTCCGTACATAGGCGACGAGTGCATGCGATCGCGTTGTGTACACATGGCACACTCGGTACCCTTGAGGCATGACTCAGCCGCTGCCCATAGAGTCCATCCGCGACGTACGCGCCCACTTGGCCGAAGTCGTCGAACGGGCGGACCGCGACGACGTGCCCACTGTCATCACCCGTCGCGGAAAGCAGGTCGCCGCCGTGGTCTCGATCGAGGTGCTGCGCAAGTACCAGGAGTGGGAAGAGCGTGAGATCAACCGCATCATCGACGAGCGCATGGCGAGCCCGGCCGTCGGCGTCCCGATCGAGGACGTGATGAGGGAGACGCTGGCACGCAGTGAGTGACTATCGCACGGTGTTCCGGCCCGAGGCCCAGGCCGAGCTGCGCAAGATCCCGCGTGACATGGCGCTTCGCATCCTGGCCAAACTGACAGAGCTGGAGAGCGACCCCTTCGGCTTCAACACCACGGCACTCGTATCCCAGCCCGAGCGCCGCCGCCTACGGGTCGGCGACTACCGCGTCGTCTACACGATCGACAACGGGGAGCTGGTGGTGTGGGTCGTACACGTCGGACACCGCTCCACGGTCTACGACACGTAGCTGCTCCCAGTTCTGCGGACTGTCGCGGACAGCAGAAGGGCCTGACCTGCATCCTCGCAGGTCAGGCCGCGTCTGGATACGCGATGAGACGTTGAAGCGGAATGCCTAAAGCCCGATCCTGACCTGCGGCGGAGCCCCGCGCAGGGGCCTGACCTGGGATTTCGTGGTTTGCGTACGTTGGCTCCCGACGGCCGTTTGCGGGTGTCCTGCGGACTGGCTGCGGACTGGCCGGGCGGGCGGAGGCCGAGAAATCCATGACGCACCGGCGGGACGGCAAGGAGACTGCCCAGGTGGGCGACCGCTACCCCTGCCCATGCTGCGGACACCCCGCGCTGAGCACGATGCCCGGCTCGTACGAGATCTGCCCCATCTACTCCTGGGACGGGGTCCAGCTCCGCCGGCCATGGGTAGCGGAGCGAGCAACAAGTTGCACGTGCCCTGAGCGCGCCTGTTCCGCACCACCCATCGTGACTGATTCGACAGTTTCGCGAGTTGCTCTCAGTGCGTGTACGGATCAGCCAGCGCCAACGGCGTCCGGGCCGCTTCCAGAGCCGACCCCGGAAAGGCGGGGCCGGCGGTGTAGAAGCGGGCACGGGTGCGGCCGACCGGTGTCAGGACCTCGCCCGCGACCAGGTCCCGCAGGTCGCGTTGGGCCCGCTGCAGGCTCAGGTCCTCCGTTCGTTCGTAGCGTGTACGACGCACCCGTCCGGACATCGCCACATCGTGCAAGGCGGAAACCACCCTCTCGTCCAGCCCCCGGCCCTCCGCGAACTCACCCAGCAGGAGCCACACCCGACTCGAACGATCCAGGCGATTGCGTACGGCCTGCGCTTGCTGGTGGTAAGCGGTGAGGTTGAAACGGATCCAATCGGAGACGTCCTGGTCGGGGCGGTAGATGGCCCCCCGACGCTGCAACTCGCGGTAGTACTCCCAGGTATTGCCGGGGCGCCCCAGCCAAGCCTCGATCGAGGAGACTCATGGCGCCCATGAGCGCCACGCGCCATGCGAACGCCGAGGCGACCGGATCCCCCCTGCGAAAACCGAGGCTAAAGTAGGCCATCCCCGCATGGGAGAGACGTCCCAGCACACCGGACACTCACCGATCAGTAGTGATACCGGGCAGCGAGAATGACGATCTCCTTTTCCGTCACCAGATAGACGAGGCGGTGCTCTTCGTCGATCCGTCGTGACCAGGCCCCAGGCAGGTGATACTTCAGCGGCTCCGGCTTGCCGATGCCAGTGAACGGATCACGCCTGAGATCTTCGATGAGCTTGTTGATCCGGGCGAGCATCTTGCGGTCGTTCTTGAGCCAGGGCGTGTAGTCCTCCCAGCCCTGATCCTCGAAGACGAGCCTCACGCGGCACCCGCACCTGCGTCCGGTGACTCGGGATCGATCAGCTCACGCTCCGACACGTTGATGTGCGACAGGGCGTTCTCGTACGCCTTGAGCAGCCGCCGGGCGTTCGCTGGCGAGCGCAGCAGATAGGACCCCTCGCGCAGCGCCGTGTAGTCCTCGGCCGAGACAAGCACCGCGTTGCCGTGCTTGGAGACGATCTCGATGGCCTCATGGTTCTCGTTGACCTTTTTGATCAACGGAAACAGTTCCTTGCGGGCTTCACTCGCGGTGATGGACATGACTTCAACCCTCCCATCAAGTGGTACTCAATAACGTACCACTCTTGGTGTCATCCGAGAGGGGAAATGACTGATGGTCGCTCAGCTGATCCAGCACCCATCCAGCACGGGGAAAGGCTAGGGGCCCACATCCGGAGAGGTGGACCCCATCTGACCTGCATGTTTGCCACATCAGCGACGTGATGTTTCCTCATCCGCTCACACGTTGAAGCGGAATTCCACCACGTCGCCGTCCTGCATGACGTAGTCCTTGCCCTCCATGCGGGCCTTGCCCTTGGCGCGGGCCTCGGCCACCGAGCCGCAGTCGACCAGGTCCGCGAAGGAGATGACCTCGGCCTTGATGAAGCCGCGCTGGAAGTCGGTGTGGATCACGCCGGCCGCCTCCGGGGCCGTCGCGCCCTGCTTGATGGTCCAGGCGCGGGTTTCCTTCGGGCCGGCCGTCAGGTAGGTCTGCAGGCCCAGCGTGGCGAAGCCGACGCGGCCCAGGGTGGCCAGGCCCGGCTCGTCCTGGCCGACCGACTGGAGGAGTTCGAGGGCCTCCTCGTCGTCCAGCTCGGCGAGATCAGCCTCCAGCTTGGCGTTGAGGAAGATGGCCTCGGCCGGGGCGACCAGCGCCGACTGCTCCGCCTTGAAGGCGTCGTCCGTCAGCTCGTCCTCGTCGACGTTGAAGACGTAGAGGAAGGGCTTCGTCGTGAGCAGGTGCAGCTCGTGCAGCAGGTCGCCCTGCTCGGTGCCCTTGGTGATGCCCTTCGAGAAGAGGGTCTCGCCGCCCTCCAGGATCTTCTGGGCGGACTCGACCGCGGCGAGGACCGCCACCTTGTCCTTCTGGAGGCGGGACTCCTTCGTCAGGCGCGGGATCGCCTTCTCGATGGACTGGAGGTCGGCGAGGATCAGCTCGGTGTTGATCGTCTCGATGTCGTCCTTCGGCGAGACCTTGCCGTCGACGTGCACGACGTTCTCGTCCTTGAAGGCCCGGATGACCTGGCAGATGGCGTCCGACTCGCGGATGTTCGCCAGGAACTTGTTGCCCAGGCCCTCGCCCTCCGAGGCACCGCGCACGATGCCCGCGATGTCGACGAAGTCGACGGTCGCCGGGAGGACCCGCTGCGAGCCGAAGATGCCCGCGAGGACGGCCAGGCGCGGGTCCGGGACGCCGACGACGCCGACGTTCGGCTCGATGGTGGCGAACGGGTAGTTGGCCGCCAGCACGTCGTTCTTGGTCAGGGCGTTGAACAGGGTCGACTTGCCGACATTCGGCAGGCCGACGATTCCGATCGTGAGCGACACGTTGGCGACTTCCCGTAGCTGGAGGGGGCGGCGGCCCGGGAGTGGGCCAGCGGACAGTTTACTTTCCGATGAGTGGCGGTCGATGTACGCGTGTCCGGGCCCGGATCCGGCCGCCCTCCCGCCTAGTTTGGTGGGGTGGAGCAACACAGGACGCGACCGGCCCCTCACCCGCAGCGACCCCCGGCCCAGCGCCGAGGCCCGCGGCCCACGGGCGTGCCCGCCCAGGGTGGCGGCGCCCCGCGTCCGGCGCCCGCGCGCCGGATGCCCCGCCCCCGGCTGACCGGCCTGGGCGGCGGGCTCTTCGCGTGCGCCTCCATGGTGCTCGTCGGCGGGATCTGCTGGCTGCTCTTCGACTCCTCGCTGTTCGTCTACGGGCTGCTCTTCCCACCGGTGGCGGCCGCGACCGCGCTCTGGGTGCGGCCGGCCGACCTGATCACCGCGCCGATCGGCGTACCCATCGCCTTCGCCGCCGGAGTGTGGCCCATCTCGGGCGGCTCCGGCGGCTTCGGCGGCCAGCTGATGGGGCTGGTCTCCGCCCTGTCCCTGCACGCCGGCTGGCTGTACGCAGGGACGCTCGTCGCCGCCCTCATCGCGCTGGTGCGCAAGGCCGTGCTCATCGGCCGGCGCCGCCTCCCCCGTCGCGTCGCCTGACCGAGGGCGGCTCCCCCAGGGCCTCCCCCGGCTCCTCGTGCGCCGCCTTGCGTGTACCTCCTACGCGCTCGCAGCCTTCGCCGCCTTCGCCGCCATCGCCGCTCCGACGATGCCCGCGTTGTTCTGCAGCCTGGCCGGGACGATCTCGGCGCGGACGCCCTCGATCAGGGGCAGGAACTTGTCCGGCTTGCGGCTGACGCCCCCGCCGAGGATGAAGAGGTCCGGGGAGAAGAGCATCTCCACGTGCTGCATGTACTTGCTCAGCCGGTGCGCCCAGCGCTCCCAGGTGAGGTCCCCGTCCTCCTTGGCCTTCACCGACGCCCGGGTCTCCGCGTCGTGGCCCTTCAGCTCCAGATGGCCCAGTTCGGTGTTGGGCACCAGCCGCCCGTCCGTGAAGAGCGCGCTCCCGATGCCCGTGCCCAGGGTGAGCAGGATGACCGTGCCGCTCCGCCCGCGCCCGGCGCCGTACGTCATCTCCGCGACGCCCGCCGCGTCCGCGTCGTTCAGCACCGTGACGGGCCGGCCGCCGAGTTCGCCCGAGAGCAGCGCCGCCGTGTCGACACCGATCCAGGACTTGTCCATGTTGGCCGCCGTGCGGGTGACGCCGCCCGTGACCACGCCGGGGAAGGTCACCCCGACCGGCCCGTCCCAGCCGAAGTGGCGCACCACCTCGACGACGCAGCCGGCCACCCCGTCGGGGGTGGCCGGCTGCGGTGTCAGCACTTTGTGGCGCTCCTGCGCCAGGGCGCCCTGCTCCAGGTCCACGGGAGCGCCCTTGATCCCGGATCCGCCGATGTCCACGCCGAAGATCTGCATGGACATACCGTACGAAACGAGCTACTTGTCGGCGACCAGTTCCGCGGCCTCGGCCCGCAGATCACGCCGGAGTTCCTTGGGCAGGGAGAAGGTGATGTGCTCCTCCGCCGTCTTGACGATCTCCACGTCCGCGTAGCCGCGCGCGGCGAGCCACTCCAGGACCTCCTCGACCAGGACCTCCGGCACCGAGGCGCCCGAGGTGAGGCCGACGGTGCTGACGCCCTCCAGCCAGGCCTCGTCGATCTCGCTCGCGAAGTCGACGAGGTGCGCGGCCTTGGCACCCGCGTCCTTGGCGACCTCGACCAGCCGGATCGAGTTCGAGGAGTTCTTCGAGCCGACGACGATGACCAGGTCGGAGTCGGCGCCCATCACCTTGACGGCGGCCTGCCGGTTCGAGGTGGCGTAGCAGATGTCGTCACTGGGCGGCGAAACGAGCAGCGGGAACTTCGTCTTCAGCGCGTCGACGGTCTCCATGGTCTCGTCGACGGACAGCGTGGTCTGGGAGAGCCAGACGACCTTCGACTCGTCGCGGACGGTGACCTTGTCCACGTCGTGCGGGCCGTCGACGATGGTGATGTGGTCGGGGGCCTCGCCGGAGGTGCCGATGACCTCCTCGTGGCCCTCGTGGCCGATGAGGAGGATGTCGAAGTCCTCGTTCGCGTACCGGATGGCTTCCTTGTGCACCTTGGTGACCAGCGGGCAGGTCGCGTCGATCGTCGCGAGCCTGCCGCGCGCCGCCTCCTCGTGCACGACCGGGGCGACGCCATGGGCGGAGAACATCACGATGTTGCCCTCGGGCACCTCCTCCGTCCGCTCGACGAAGATGGCGCCCTTCCGCTCCAAGGTCTGGACGACGTACTTGTTGTGCACGATCTCGTGGCGGACGTACACCGGCGCCCCGTACTGCTCAAGGGCTTTCTCGACGGCGATCACGGCTCGGTCCACGCCCGCGCAGTAGCCGCGGGGCGCGGCGAGCAGGACACGGCGGGATGCGGGCGCAGGGGCGGGAGCAGTCATAGCCTCCATCGTACGGGGGTCTCCCGGAGGCCGAACGTCGCCCGTTCGGCACCGGCCGGCCGGAGGGGGTCCCGCAAGAACGTCCCACCCCTCACCCGGAGGACTGATGGCGTCCGCGACGGATTCCGGCGGGGCCCCGGCGCCCGCGGCCCCCTCGACCCTGCGGCGGAGTCTCGGCTTCCGGGACCTGGTCGTCTACGGGCTGCTGTTCATCGCCCCGATGGCCCCGGTCGGGGTCTTCGGCGCGCTCGACGCCAGGTCGCACGGCGCCGTCGGGCTGGTCTACCTCGTGGCGACCGTGGCGATGGCCCTCACCGCCTTCTCCTACGCCCAGATGGTGCGGGTGGCCCCGCAGGCCGGTTCGGTCTTCACCTACGCCCGCAAGGGCCTGGGCGCGGGTCCGGGGCTGATCGCCGGGTGGATGGCGATGCTGGACTACCTGCTGATCCCCGCGGTCGCGTACCTCTTCTCGGGGATCGCGATGAACGCCCTGGTGCCGGAGGTCTCCCGGTGGGTGTGGACGGCCCTGGCGGTCGCGGTGACCACCGCGCTGAACCTGTGGGGCGTGCGGGCTGCCGCACGGGTCGGGTTCGCCGTGCTGGTCATGGAGGTGCTGGTGCTGCTGGTCTTCGTGGTGGCCGCGGTGGCCGTGCTGGTCCAGGACGGACCCCGGCGCGGCTGGCTCTCACCGCTGACCGGTGACGGCTCGCTGGGCTTCAGCACGGCCGCGGTGCTGGGCGCGGTGTCGGTCGCGGTCCTGTCCTACCTGGGCTTCGACGCCGTCGCCTCGTTCGCCGAGGAGGTGACGGGCGGATCGGAGCGGGTGGCGCGGGCGCTGCTGTTCTGCCTGGTGCTGGCCGGGGCGTTGTTCGTCGTCCAGGGCTGGCTGGCGGCGCTGCTGATGCCGGTGTCCGCGGCGGAGCTGGCGGCGGATCCGGCGCGGCAGGGCCCGGCCTTCTACACCGCGGCGGAGTCCTCGGTCGGCTTCTGGCTGCACGACCTGGTGGCGATCAGCAAGGCGGTCGGGGCGGCCTTCGCCGCCCTGGCGGGGCAGGCGGCGGCCGGGCGGCTGGTGTTCGCAATGGCCCGGGAGCGGCGGCTGCCGCGGGTGCTGGCGCGGACCTCGGACGGCACCCCGCGGGCCGCCCTGCTGGTGGCGGCGGCCGTGACGCTGGTGGCCGCGGTGTGGGCGGCCCGGCGCGATGACGGGCTCGGCCATCTGGTGTCCGTGGTCGACGTCGGGGCGCTGGTGGCGTTCACTCTGCTGCACGCGTCGGTGGTGGGGTGGTTCGTGGTCCGGCGGCGGGAGGGCCCGCCGCACTGGTGGAAGCACCTCGTCCTGCCGGTGCTCGGGGCGGCGGTGACCGTCGCGGTGATCGTCGAGGCGTCCCGGACGGCGCAGCTGGTGGGGGCGGTGTGGCTGGCGGCGGGCCTGGCGGTGCTCGTCGTCCAGCGGGGGCGGCGGGACCTGCCGGGCGACACCGGCGCCGGGGCCTGACGCACTGTCGGCGGCGCCGGATAGCCTGCGCACATGGGTCTGAATACGTCCGCGGAGGCGCCGCTGCCGGTGGGCCAGGTGTCCCGGCTCATCGGGGGCTGGATCGAGCGGCTCGGCCAGGTGTGGGTGGAGGGGCAGATCACGCAGCTCTCGCGGCGGCCGGGGGCGGGGGTGGTCTTCCTGACGTTGCGCGATCCGTCGCACGACATCTCGGTGAGCGTGACCTGCTTCCGCCAGGTCTTCGACGAGGTCGCGGACGTCGTCTCCGAGGGCGCGCGGGTCGTCCTGCTGGCGAAGCCCGAGTGGTACGCCCCGCGCGGGCAGCTGTCCCTGCGGGCGACGGAGATACGGCCCGTCGGCATCGGGGAGCTGCTGGCGCGGCTGGAGCGGCTGAAGCGGTCCCTGGCTGCCGAGGGCCTGTTCGCACCGGAGCGCAAGAAGCCGCTGCCCTTCCTGCCGCAGCTGATCGGGCTGGTGGTCGGGCGGGCCTCGGCGGCCGAGCGCGACGTCCTGGAGAACGCCCGGCGCCGCTGGCCGGCGGTCCGCTTCGAGGTGCGCAACGTCGCCGTGCAGGGCGTGCACGCCGTGCCGCAGGTGGTCCGGGCGGTCGAGGAGCTCGACGCGCTGGACGAGGTCGACGTGATCATCGTGGCGCGCGGTGGCGGCAGCGTGGAGGACCTGCTGCCGTTCTCCGACGAGGAGGTCGTCCGCACCGTCGCCGCGGCCCGTACCCCGGTGGTGTCGGCGATCGGCCACGAGCCGGACTCCCCACTGCTCGACCTGGTCGCCGACCTGCGGGCGTCCACGCCCACGGACGCCGCGAAGAAGGTGGTCCCGGATGTCGGCGAGGAGCTGGAGCGCGTACGCCAGTTGCAGGGCCGCGGGCTGCGCGCGGTGAACTCCCTGCTCGACCGGGAGGAGCGGGGGCTCGCGCACGCCCTGGCCCGGCCGGTCTTCGTCCACCCGCAGCGCATGGTGGAGATGCGGGAGGAGGAGCTGGACGCGCTGCTGGCGCGCGGCAGGCGCACGCTGGGGCACCTGCTGGACCGGGCCGACTCGGAGCTCGCCCACACCCTGGCGCGGGTGGTGGCGCTGTCGCCGGCCGCGACGCTGGAGCGCGGGTACGCCGTGCTGCAGCGGGCCGACGGCCACGTGGTGCGCTCGCCGCAGGAGGTGTCGGCGGGTGAGGTGCTGCGCGCCAGGGTCGCGGAGGGCACCTTCCGGGTGGAGGTCTCCTCCGAGGCGGCCGCCGCGGCCGCGGGACGGGAAACGGACGGGGCGGCCGCCGCGGAGTAGCGGACCGTTGCCGCGCTCATGTGGTCGCGGTCGCGGTCGCACCACACTTTCGTCGTCGTCACTACACACACAGGGTGGAACAGGGAATGGCTGAGGCCGAAACGGCGCTGGGGTACGAGCAGGCCCGCGACGAGCTCATCGAGGTGGTCCGCAAGCTGGAGGCCGGGGGGACCTCGCTGGAGGAGTCCCTCGCGCTCTGGGAGCGCGGTGAGGAACTGGCGAAGGTGTGCCGGCACTGGCTGGAGGGGGCCCGGGCCCGGCTGGACTCGGCGCTGGCGGCGCGCGAGGCGGCGGAGGAGGGGTGATCCCGGTCACGGCGAGAGCCATTTAGTTGAAAGTTAATCTATCTCCGCCGTAAAGTCATAGACATCGCTTCACCTCCGCTCGGAAGAAGGCTTTCCCGATGTCTCTCGTACTTGACTCCGCCGCGCAGGACCTGCTGTTCCGCGAGGCCCGCACCGCCAACTCGTTCTCCGACGAGCCGGTGACCGAGGAGCAGGTCCAGGCGATCTACGACCTGGTGAAGTACGGCCCCACGGCTTTCAACGGCACGCCGCTGCGCATCACGCTGGTCCGCTCCGCCGAGGCCCGCGAGCGCCTCGTTCAGCACATGGCCGAGGGCAATCAGGCCAAGACGCTGGCCGCGCCGCTGGTCGCGATCCTCTCCGCGGACAACGAGTTCCACGAGGAGCTGCCCCAGCTGCTGCCGCACTTCCCGCAGGCCAAGGACCTCTTCTTCGCCGAACGCCCGGCCCGCGAGCAGTCCTCGCTGGTCAACGCCTCGCTGCAGGCCGCGTACTTCATCATGGGCGTCCGCGCCGCCGGCCTGGCCGCGGGCCCGATGACCGGCGCCGACTTCGCCGGCATCCAGAAGGAGTTCCTGGACGACGACCACACGCCGATCATGGTCGTCAACATCGGCAGGCCGGGTGAGGACGCGTGGTTCCCGCGCTCCCCGCGCCTGGCGTTCGACGAGGTCGTCACCACCATCTGAGCGCGCGCACGAACACGCACGGAGGAGGGCCGTGTGTCCCGGGGCCCCGGGACAC
>NZ_JBHYMC010000024.1:0-95745 GCF_042742535.1 Streptomyces sp. NPDC058880 | reverse complement strand
GAGCCGGAACACCGGCTCCGCCACCCCGCGCGTCTGTGTTTTTCCCTGCCGTTCCCCAGCGGCGCCGCCCGCTTCGGTGGCAGTCTGCTGAACACCAGACACGCAGAGAGACAGCTGCACGACAGAAGAAGGCGGAGGTGCCGTCCACGTGGCGTCCAATGTCAACCCCACCGTCCGACGCCGCCGACTGGGCATGGAGCTGCGCAAGCTCCGCGAGGACAAGGGCATGACGGCCGAACAGGTCGCCGAGCGCCTCCTCGTCTCCCAGTCGAAGATCAGCCGGCTGGAGAACGGCCGCCGTTCCATCAGCCAGCGCGACGTCCGCGACCTGTGCGACGTGTACGAGGTCGAGGACCGCCGACTGATCGACTCCCTCATGCAGATGGCGAAGGACTCCCGCCAGCAGGGCTGGTGGCACGCCTTCGGCGACATCCCGTACAGCGTGTACATCGGGCTGGAGACCGACGCCGCCAGCCTGCGCACGTACGAGCCCCTGGTGATCCCGGGCCTGCTCCAGACCACCGAGTACGCGCAGGCCCTGGTCCGCGGCGCATGGCCGGAGACCGCCCCGGCCGACGTGGAGAAACGCGTCCAGGTCCGCATGCACCGGCAGAAACGGCTCTCCGAGACGGAGAACAACAACCCGGAACTCGGGCCGCTGCGCCTGTGGGCGGTCATCGACGAAGCCGCGCTCCGCCGCCACGTGGGCGACGTGCCGCTGATGGTCCGACAGCTTGAGTACTTGATAAAGCAGTCGGAGCAGCCGCACGTCACGGTGCAGGTGATGCCCTTCGAGCTGGGCGCGCACCCCGGCGTGAACGGCCAGTACGCGATCCTGGAGTTCCCGGACGCGTCCGACTCGACGGTCGTCTACATCGAGGGCGTGACCAGCGACCTGTACCTGGAGAAGGCCAACGACGTCCAGAAGTACAGCGTGATGTACGAGCACCTGCGCGCCCAGGCACTGGGGGTCGACAAGACGAGGGAGTTCATCTCGCAGATTATCAACGAATATGCCGACATGGGTGAATAGCCCCGCGGAACGGGGCGGCGGGCGGCGGGCGGGCAAAGGGTCGGCACCGTACACCGTCGATCCCCGGCCACAGAAGGCTTGAATGGAATATGCCACCCGGTCGGGTGAATGCCCCCTTCACCCGTCAGGGGCTGCCGGTAGCGTCGATCAGGTCAGCCGGAAATGGCCGACAAGACACTGGAACTACTCGCTCACCGGAGAGAAACATGGCTATTCGCCAGGGCGCCACCGACAACTGGGTCAAGTCCTCCTACTCCGCCAACGGCGCGTGCGTCGAGGTCAAGTCCCCCGTCATGGAGGCGATCGCCGTACGCGACTCGAAGGCGCAGGACGGCCCGTCCCTCACCTTCGCGCCCACCTCGTGGACCTCCTTCGTCGCCGACGTCACCGAAGGCCGGCTGGGACGCCTCGTCTGAAGGACACGACGCGTCCCGACCGTCCCGCCGGAATTGACTTGAGCCCTCTCGACCGACCCGCCGTCTTGGCCGAGGGGGCTCGGCCATGCCCGCGTACGTCAGCGCAGCTGATCGACGTACCGGTCCGTCCCCGGCACCGTCGGGATGAACGGAGCCACGAGCTCCACCCGCCCCAGACCGGCGTCCGCGACCTCCGTGTCCAGCCCCGTGAAGCGGTCCCAACAGCTCCGGGGATCCTCCTCCAGGAACCACAGCAGCGTGAGGCGCGTGTCGACCCCCTCCACCTGCTGGACGTACGTCATCCGGTCCCCTGGCAGCGGTGTCGGCCGGAAGACGGTCACCATCGCCGCCGGGGAGCCGTGCAGCCGCTCGGGCAGGGCGCGCGAGCGGAGCCACTCCAGCAGCTCGGCCCGCCCCTGCGGGCCGTCGGCGTCGACGACCTGCACCACCAGCCCGGTGTACGGGTGGTCGAGCGCGTGGTGGTCCCGCGGACCGGCGGCGCCGTCGCGGTAGACGGTGGCCGCGTGGTCCTGGAAGGCCGTGAAGACATGGGTCCGGTTGTGGTGGACGCGGCCGTCCCGGTTCAGGCGCTTGTTGATGGCGACGGTCCACTTCATGTGCTCGTCGTAGCGGCCCGCGGTGATCCAGTACGTCGACAGGTAGCAGCCGGCGGTCACCGGCCGGGCGACGGCCGACTTCTCCGGGTAGCGCAGCTCCTGCAGCTCGCGGGTGGCCACCCAGCGGCGGCCCGCGTACATCCAGGGCATGGCCATGGCGCCCGCGTAGTAGTGGTCGTCCTCGTACCAGCGGTTGTACGCGTACTCGTGGCCCGGGTGCGGTTCCACCATGGTGATCAGCGCGTGGCCGGGGCGGACCCCGTAGGGGCCGACGGCCGCCAGCGCGGCGTAGTCGTCGGCACGGGTGTCCTGCTGCGGGTCCTGCTCTGCTGTGGTCATGGGAACGGTCTAGCTGATACAACGTCAGATCGGGAGAGGGTGGCCGGAGTCGGCGGAAAGGCAGCACGGACGTCCACCCCCCGAATTATTCATGCCACCTACACGCTTCTCTCGCTACGATGCGCGCACCCGCCTCCCCGAGGAGCTTCCGTGCCCGCTGCCATCACCACCACCGCCACCCCCACCGCCACCGCGGCCGCGCCGCCGGCGTTCGCCGCCCGCACCACCTCGGTCGAGGGCTCCCCGGTGCGCGAGATACTCGCGCTCACCCAGCGGCCCGGCATCATCTCCTTCGCCGGCGGCCTTCCCGCACCCGAGCTCTTCGATACCGAGGGCCTGCGCGCCGCGTACGACGCCGCCTTCGCGCTGTCGGCGCGCCGCGCGCTCCAGTACTCGACCACCGAGGGCGCGCCGGAGCTCCGCGCGGTCGTCGCGGCGCGGGCCACGGCGCGCGGCCTACCGACCGGCCCGGGCGACGTCATGGTCACCTCCGGCTCCCAGCAGGCCCTCACCCTCGTCACCGCGGCACTGATCGAGCCGGGTGACGTGGTGCTGGTCGAGAACCCCACCTACCTCGCCGCCCTCCAGTGCTTCGGACTGGCGGGGGCGCGGGTGGTGCCCGTGCCCTGCGACGGGGAGGGCATCCTGCCGGACGCGCTCGCGGACCTCGTCGCGCGGGAGCGGCCGAAACTGCTCTACACGATCCCCACCTTCCAGAACCCGACGGGCCGCACCCTGCCGGCCGACCGCCGGGCGGCGTCGAGGCGACGGCGGCCCGGCTCGGCCTGTGGCTGGTGGAGGACGACCCGTACGGGGAGCTGCGCTACGAGGGCCGCGACGTCCCGTGGCTGGCCGCCCACCCGGGTGCGCAGGACCGTACGGCCCTGTTGGGCAGCTTCTCCAAGATGATGGCTCCGGGACTGCGCCTGGGCTGGCTCCGTGCGCCGGAGCCGCTCCTGCGGGCCGCGGTGGTCGCGAAGCAGGCGGCGGACCTGCACACCTCCACGGTGGATCAGTTGGCCGCGGCGCACTACCTCGCGACGGCGGACCTGGATGCGCACCTGGGCACCGTGCGTGCCGCGTACCGGGAGCGGCGCGACGCCCTGCACGACGCCCTCGGCCGGACCCTTCCGGCGGACTGCCGCTGGAACCTGCCCGAGGGCGGCATGTTCGTGTGGGCGCGACTCCCGGCGGACCACGACGCGACGGCCCTGTTGAGGACGGCCGTGGCGTGCGGTGTCGCCTTCGTCCCCGGCGCCCCCTTCCACACGGGCGTCCCGGACCCTCGCACGCTGCGGCTGTCCTTCACGACGCACACCCCGCGGGAGATCGCCGAGGGGGTCGGCCGCCTCGGGTCGGCACTGGCGGAGTACGGCGGGACGCCGCGGCCGCGGACCTCTAGTGCTGGAGCCCGGCCTTGAGGAGCACGATGAGCAGGCCGAGGAAGAGGTTGACGGCGCCGGCGATCACCATCAGCCGACGGGAGGCGCCGGCGCGTCGGGCGGCCACCGTCGCCCAGCCGACTTGACCGGCGAGGGCGACCAGGAGTGCCAGCCATGCGATGCCCTGCGGCCCCAGGCCGAACAGCGGCGTGATGGCCGCGGCGGCGGCCGGCGGGACGGCCGCCTCGATGATCGGGCGCTCCTCCCGGGCCGTACTGCGAATGACGGTCCAGCTCAGTCGGCCCGCCAAGCGGGCGCCGAAGAGGCGGGCGAAGACGTGCGCGGCCCAGAAGACGATGCCGGTGCCCAGCAGCAGCACGACGAGCTGCAGCCGCGGGAACGGGCCGAGGGTCCCTGCGCCGACGACGACGGAGGCGGCGAGCAGCGAGCCGTAGACGGCGCCCGTGTAGTCGCCGCGGACCTTCTCCGGAGCGCCGTCCGGAGCACCCTTCGCGGTGCGCTCCGAAGGCTGTTCCGAAGTCCGTTCCGACGCCTCGCCCGAGGCCTGGTCCGGGGAGGGCTCCCGCCCGGGACCCCGGCGGGGTTCCGGGCTGCCGGCCGGGGACACTAGGACACGGCCCCGGCCGGCGTGGTCGGCCGCTCGGGCTCGGCCGCCGTCCCGGTCCCGGGCTCGATCCCGCCGGGGACGCGCGGACGCGCCGTCCCGGGGCCGAGTTCCGGTTCGACGGCACTGCCGCCGTGGCGCGGCGGCCGGGCGGGCGCGGACTGCCGACCGGCGGCCTCGCGGCGTGAAAGGGGGCTGCTCCGCCCGGAGTCGAAGTCCTCCACGGCTGTCTCCTCTCCGCGCACGCCCGGCGGCAACGGCGTGCGCACCAGGCGCTCCCCGGGCTCAGGCCCATTGTGACGCCGCCCCGGAGGCCGGGCATCCCGGGGCGATCGCCCACGCGTACTCCCCGCGTCCGCCGCGACTCCGTCCCGCCCTCTTCACCACAGCCGGTCGGCGTCCCGCTGCCTCACCACAGCCGGTTGAGGGCCAGCGCGAGGACGTCGCGCCACTCCATGGGCGGACCGGCCGTCGGAGCTCCGGGGCGGTCCCTGGGCACCCGTACGCGCAGGGCACCCGGCCGGATGGAGCAGGTGACGGGCGTGGGCAGGGTCAGGGGCTCGCCGTCCACGGCCACGGGGATGCTCTCCGCCTCCGAGCCGATGACGACCTGCCGGGAGGTCAGGATGCGCAGGCCCGTCCCCCGTGCGCCCCGCAGCGCGATGTGGGCCGCCTGGGCGGCGTTGTCCACCCGGAGCCCCACGACCCCGAGCACGCCGAGGTCGAGGCGGGACCGGCGGGCGCCCACGGCCGTCGGTTCGGGCGACGAGTAGGGGTTGTTGCTGATCAGCAGGGCCTGCTGGGCCTCCAGGCGGGTCTTCCCGTCGGCCGTCGCGTCGAGGGTGCGGCCGGCGTCGCCGCGGAGCAGGTCGGGCAGGGCGTTCAGGGCCGAGTCCGCCTTGGCGTCCCGGTACTCGGGGCGCTGGACGACCTCCGCGTAGACGCCGAAGGAGGCCGTGTTCACGAAGGCGCGGCCGCCCACGGAACCCAGGTCGACGCTGAGCTCCTCGCCGTCCGCCAGCGCGTCCAGGCACCGCACCGGGTCCTCGCGGTCCAGCCCGAGGTCCATGGCGAAGTGGTTCCTGGTCCCTGCGGAGATCACCAGGAACGGCAGGCCGTACTCGACCGCCACCTCGGCCACCCGGGCCTGGGTGCCGTCGCCGCCGGCCACCCCGAGCAGGTCCGCCCCCTCGGCGACCGCCCGGCGGGCGACGGCGGCGACGTCCGTGGTGACGTCGCCGTCCAGTAGCACCACCCGGGCGCCGAGCGCCTCGCCCTTCTCGGCGAGGCCGAAGCGGCCGACCTTCCCGCCGCCGGACTTCGGGTTCATGATCAGGACCGGGTGCCGGGGGCGCTCGGCGGCGACGGCCCGCATGCCGGCGGGTGGCCGCGCCGCGTGCAGCGCCGTCCGTGCGCACGCGACGGCGGCCACCCACAGCACGATGGCGGCCAGCACCGTGGGCCACAGGTCGGCCCGGGCGTAGATGACGAGGACGGCCACCGGCGCGGCCACGGCCAGCACGCCCCCGGCCAGCCGGACCGGCCCGCGGTGGGCGACCACCCACCACGTGCCCACGGCGGTGAGTGCCGCTCCGGCCGCCCCGACCACGACGACGACCAGCCCGCCGCCGACCGCCACCAGCGCCACCCCGGCGCCCAGCGCGCACAGGAGTGCCAGCAGCGCGAACAGCCGGGCGCGTGCGGGCGCGCCCGGAGGGTGCGCGAGCGCCATGGTCCTCACGTCCTCCGACCGGGGCCCGGCGCGGCGCGTCGTCCCCGCCGGAATGCGTTCCCTTCCGATCATCCCCCGAACGCCGGGCCCCGTCGACGTGGCCGAAGCCCGGCGGCGGGCCGGCCGGAGTCGTACCGGCAGGGTGGAGGGGCGGGGCGGCCGGCTGTGGCACCCGTCGATGCGCGCCGCACCCCGCGGGCGGTGCGCGCCCCTTCCCACCGGGGCGCAGGCACCCTAGCCTGACGGATCGTCAGATACGTCTGCGCCCGCCCGGAGGTACACCGTGCTGCTGCGAGGGAAAACCGTCATCATCTCCGGCGTCGGGGCCGGGCTCGGACATCAGGTGGCCGCCGCCGTGGTGCGGGACGGCGGAAACGCCGTCCTCGGGGCGCGGACCCCCGCGCGTCTGGCCAAGTCCGCCGCCGAAATCGACCCCGGCGGCGCCCACACCGCCCACCGCCCGACCGACATCGGAGACGAGGCGCAGTGCGAGGCCCTCGCCGCCCTGGCCGTGGAGCGGTTCGGGGGCGTCGACGCCGTCGTGCACGTCGCCGCCTGGGACTCGTACTTCGGTGGGCTGGAGGATGCCGACTTCGGGACCTGGCAGCAGATCATCGACGTCAACCTGCTGGGCACCCTGCGCATGACCCGGGCCTGCCTGCCCGCCCTCAAGGAGGGCGGCGGATCCGTGGTCATCATCGGGACGCAGTCCGCCGTCGCGGCGCCCAACGAGGTGCAGCAGGCCGCCTACGCCGCCTCCAAGGGGGCCCTGACCTCCGCCATGTACTCGATGGCCCGCGAGCTCGGCCCGCACCGGATCCGTGTCAACACCGTGCTGCCGGGCTGGATGTGGGGCCCTCCCGTCCAGGCCTTCGTCACCTTCACCGCCCACGCCGAGGGCGTGCCCGAGGCCGAGGTGCGCGCCCGTCTCACCGCGCGCATGGCATTGCCCGACCTCGCCACGGACGGGGACGTCGCCGACGCCGCCGTCTTCCTCGCCTCCGACCGCGCTCGGGCGATTACCGGCCAATCACTGCTGGTCAACGCCGGTGAGCTGATGAGATGACGCTCTCCACCACCGGGACGTCGGATCGTATGCTCGCCCCATGACCACTCCGAGTGACGCTCCGACCGAAAACGCGATGCGCCGCGCGCTGCGACGGGCCCGAGACGGTGTCGCGCTCGACGCGGCCGAAGCGGCCGTGCTGCTCCAGGCGCGGGGCGAGGCCCTCCGGGACCTCTCGGCCTCTGCCGCTCGCGTCAGGGACGCCGGGCTCACCGCCGCCGGGCGGCCCGGCGTCATCACGTACTCGCGCAAGGTGTTCATCCCCCTCACCCGGCTCTGCCGCGACACGTGCCACTACTGCACCTTCGTCACCGTCCCCGGCAAGCTCCGCCGCAGCGGCCACGGGATGTACCTCTCCCCCGACGAGGTCCTCGACATCGCCCGCCGGGGTGCGGCGATGGGCTGCAAGGAAGCCCTCTTCACCCTCGGCGACCGCCCCGAGGACCGCTGGCCCGAGGCACGCGAGTGGCTCGACGCGCACGGCTACGACGACACCCTCGCCTACGTCCGCGCCATGGCGATCCGGGTGCTGGAGGAGACCGGGCTGCTGCCGCACCTCAATCCCGGCGTCATGTCGTGGTCGGACCTTCAACGGCTCAAGCCGGTCGCCCCGTCCATGGGCATGATGCTGGAGACCACCGCCACCCGCCTGTGGTCCGAGCCCGGCGGTCCTCACCACGGCTCCCCCGACAAGGAACCGGCCGTGCGGCTGCGGGTGCTGGAGGACGCGGGCCGCTCCAACGTCCCCTTCACCACCGGCGTCCTGATCGGCATCGGCGAGTCCTACGCGGAACGGGCCGAGGCCTTCTTCGCACTGCGCCGGGTCCAGCGCAGCTACCACGGCATCCAGGAGGTCATCGTCCAGAACTTCCGCGCCAAGCCGGACACCGCCATGCGCGGCATGCCGGACGCGGAGCTGGAGGAGCTGGCCGCCGCGATTGCCGTCGCCCGCCACGTCCTGGGCCCCAGCGCCCGCATCCAGGCCCCGCCGAACCTGGTGGACGCCGAATACGCCCTGCTCATCGGTGCGGGCATCGACGACTGGGGCGGCGTGTCCCCGCTGACCCCCGACCACGTCAACCCCGAGCGCCCCTGGCCGCACATCGAGGAGCTGGCCGCCCGGACCGCAGCCGCCGGCTTCCAGCTGCGCGAACGCCTGACCGTCTACCCGGAGTTCCTCCAGCGCGGCGAGCCCTGGCTGGACCCGCGCCTGCTGCCGCACGTGCGGGCCCTGGCCGACGCGGAGACCGGGCTCGCCGACGAGCGGGCGGTCGTCGAGGGGCGGCCGTGGCAGGAACCCGACGAGGGCTTCGCCGCGTACGGCGCCGGCACCGGCCGTACGGACCTGCACGCCACCATCGACACCGAGGGCCGCACCGCCGACCGGCGCGAGGACTTCGACCACGTCTACGGCGACTGGGAGGCCCTACGCGAGGCCGCCGCCCCCGGCATGGTGGCGGAGCGCATCGACACCGACGTACGCGCCGCCCTGGCGCAGGCCGCCGACGACCCGACACGGCTGACCGACGCCCAGGCGCTGGCGCTGTTGCACGCGGACGGTCCCGCGCTCGACGCACTGTGCCGGATCGCCGACGACCTGCGCCGGGCGGTCGTGGGCGACGACGTCACCTACATCGTCACGCGGAACATCAACTTCACCAACGTCTGCTACACCGGCTGCCGTTTCTGCGCCTTCGCGCAGCGCCGCACCGACGCCGACGCCTACACCCTCTCCCTCGACCAGGTCGCCGACCGGGCCGCCCAGGCCTGGGACGTCGGCGCGGTCGAGGTGTGCATGCAGGGCGGCATCCACCCCGACCTGCCGGGGACGGCGTACTTCGACATCGCGCGGGCCGTCCGGCAGCGGGTGCCGGGCATGCACGTGCACGCCTTCTCCCCGATGGAGGTCGTCAACGGCGCGACCCGCACGGGCATGTCCGTACGGGACTGGCTGACGGCGGCCAAGGAGGCCGGGCTGGACTCGATCCCGGGGACGGCGGCGGAGATCCTGGACGACGAGGTGCGCTGGGTCCTGACCAAGGGCAAGCTGCCGGCGGCGGACTGGATCGACGTCGTCGCCACCGCGCACGAGCTGGGGATCCGCTCCTCGTCGACGATGATGTACGGGCATGTGGACCAGCCCCGGCACTGGCTCGGCCACTTCCGCACGCTGGCCCGGATCCAGCAGGAGACCGGCGGTTTCACGGAGTTCGTGACGCTCCCGTTCATCCACACCAACGCCCCCGTGTACCTGGCGGGCATCTCCCGGCCCGGTCCCACCGTCCGCGACAACCGCGCGGTGACGGCGATGGCCAGGCTCCTGCTGCACCCGCACATCCCCAACATTCAGACGAGCTGGGTGAAGCTGGGGGCGGAGGGCGCGGCCGAGATGCTCCGCTCCGGGGCGAACGACCTGGGCGGGACGCTGATGGAGGAGACCATCTCCCGCATGGCCGGGTCGGGTTACGGCTCGTACAAGTCGGTCAAGGACCTGGTGGCGGTCGCCGAGGCGGCGGGCCGTCCCGCGAAGCCCCGTACGACGCTGTACGGGGAGGTGCCCGAGGAGCGGCAGCGGGCGGCCCTCGCGTCGGACGGGCACCTGCCGGAGCTGCTGCCCGTACTGGACTGAGCGGGGCAGGGCGGGGAGGGGGTTCGGCAGAAGCGGGCTCTCCTCCCCGCCGGACGGTCAGCCGACGAGCAGGTCCTTGCGGAGCTGCTTCAGCTCGCGGGCGTCGATGCCGAGTCCGTCCTTGAGGTAGCGGTCGAAGGAGCCGTAGGCGGCCTCGACCTCGTCGTAGCCGGCGTTTAGGTACTCGGGCCGCACGTCCAGCAGCGGCTTGTAGACGGCGGCCTGGTCGGCGGGCAGGTGCGAGAGGATCGCCTCGTTGGCGGCTTTGCGGTAGTCGTTGCTGGCCAGGTAGTCGGCCTCGACGGTCTGGCGGGGCACACCGAGGGCGGTCAGCAGGGCGGCGCCCGCCCAGCCGGTGCGGTCCTTACCGGCGGTGCAGTGGAAGAGGACGGAGCGGGCGCGGGCGCGATCGTGCTCGATGCCTTCGAAGACGCGCGTGTACGCCTTCGTGCCGCCCTCGCCGGACACCATCGCCCGTTCGGCGTCGACCATGGCCCGGACGGCCTCGTCGGGGGTGCGGGGCATGGTCCGGAAGGAGTCGGAGCCCGCGAAGACGTCGGCGACGACGTAGGAGGCGCCCGCGGGGACCTTGTCGGCGTCCTTGCTGCGCTCGTCCTGCGTGCGCAGGTCGAAGACGGTCCTGATGTGCAGGCGCCGGAGCTTGGCGAGGTCGTTCGCGGTGAGCCCGCCGAGGGCGTCGGAGCGGTAGACCTCGCCCATCTTCACCCACTGCCCGGTGCTGGTGCGGTAGCCGCCGGCGTCACGGAAGTTGGCGGTGCCGTCGAGCTGGATCAGGCGGTCGGCGAGGCGCAGGCCGTGGCCGTGCTGCGGTGTGAAGTCGAACCACTGGCGGTCGGCGGCGGGCAGGCCCGTGACCACGGCCCGGCCCTGGGCGCCGCCCCTGGCGACGACCTTGCCGTTCGCCTTGATCTCGACCCGCCTGGTGCCTGGGGCCTTCCAGTCCAGCGTGAAGGAGCCGTCGGCTCCGGCGGTGACGGTGGCCTCGGTGAAGGGGATGGCCGAGCGGTTGCCGGCGTGGGCGGCGGGGGCGGTGATCAGGGCCGCGGTGAGCGCGGACGCGACGACGGTCGCGGCGAGGAGAGCCTTCTTCATGGCGTCGAGGCTCGGCGGCCGTGGAGAACGTCGGATGAACGCGGCGTGGCCGGAACCGGCCGCACCGAAGGCAAGTGGCAAAACGTGCCACCGGTCGTTCGGCGGCTGGAACTGTTCGTGTTCCGGCCGATCTCTGCTCACTTATGGACCTCTCGGCGTACCACTTCCGGTTTCGATCGAACCTGTCCACTACAGTGCGGATTTCGCAGGGGCGGCGATTACAGGTCAGCGGGGGGGCGCGGTGCCGGGGGTGGACGACGTGGTCGGTACGGACGGCGAGCGGCGGCAGAACGCCCACCAGGCGCCACCGCCCGGCACCCCCCTCCCCGGCCCGGACACCCCGTCGAGCGGTACGAACACCCCTGGCCCGGACGCGGAGAAGCCCGCCCCGGATCCCGCGGGCGGCCGCGGCACGGTCGCCCCGCACGGCACCGCCGACCCGGCCGGCGGCCCGGCACGGGGCGGCGTGGGAGGGGCCGAGCGGACGCTCGGGCGGGGGATCGCCACCGGGCTCTGGGGGCGGATCGAGCAGCAGGACTTCCGCAGCCGCATCCGCGGCACCCTCCTCGGCGCGGCCCTCGGCGATGCCTTCGGCGCGCCCCTCGCCGGCCTGTCCCTCGACGCCGTCCGCACCGCCCACGGACCGGACGGCCTGACCGCTCCCGCCGTCGCCCACGGCCGGCGCGGCCGGGTGACCGCCGCCACCCAGCTCACCCTCTTCACCGTGGACGGCCTGATCCGGGCCCACGTCCGCCGGGACACCGGCACCTGGCACCCGCCCACCGACGTGCACCGCGCGTACCGCCGCTGGGCGGCGACCCAGCACGACTGGGGCCCCGACGAGCGCCGCGAGGACAACGGCTGGCTCGCGCAGGAAGAGTGGCTCTACGCCCGCCGCGACCCCGACCGCGACTGCCTGACCGGCTTCGGAGACGACGTCCTCGCCCCCTTCGACCAGCCCAAGAACCCGGCCGCCCGCGGCCCGGCCGCCGCCGTCCGCTCGGCCCCCTTCGGGCTGCTGGTCGGCTGGGAACCCGGCCTCGTCCTCCAGCTCGCCGTCGAGTGCGCCGCCCAGAGCCACGGCCATCCCACCGCCCACCTCGCCGCGGGCGCCCTCGCCGTCCTCGTCCACGGCCTCATCCGCGGCGACTCCCTCGACGCCGCCATCCAGCGCACCCTGGGCCTGTTGGGAGCCCGCCCCGGACATCAGCCCGTCACCGACGCCCTCCAACGCGCCACGGCGGCCGTCACCCAGGGCGCGCCCGGCCCCGACGCCGTCGAAGCGCTGTCCCCCGGCTTGGCCGCGCCCGACGCCGTACCCGACGCCGCGGACGCCCTCGCCGTCGCCGTCTACTGCGCCCTGGTCGCCGAGGATGTCGCCCACGGCCTGCGCCTCGCCGTCAACCACGGCGGCGACTCCGTTGCCTCCGGCACCCTGTGCGGGGCGCTGCTCGGCGCGCTCCACGGAGAGACCGCCCTGCCTCCCGCCTGGCTCGCGGAGCTGGAGGGCCGTGCCACCCTCCTGGAGCTGTGTGACGACTTCGCCCTGGAGATGACCCAGGGCCCGGCCCTCCACGGCCCCTCCGCCTCCTCCCCCGGCTGGCTGGCCCGCTACCCCCGCGGCTGACACGGGCCGTCCGCGGCTGACACGGGCCTTCGCGACCTGACGCACCCTCAACAAGCGGGTCGGCAGCCCGTACCGTGGCGTTCCCACGTCCCGGCTGCCGGAGGTGCCAGCACCCATGCGGATCGCCACGACCGTCTTCCTCACCGACCGCACCGTCTCCCCCGCCCGTCTCGCCCGCAGCCTGGAGGAACGCGGCTTCTCGGGCCTCTACCTCCCCGAGCACACCCACATCCCGGTCTCCCGCGAGACCCCCGCCCCGATGGGCGGCGAACTCCCCGAGATGTACGGGCGCACCCTCGACCCCTTCATCGCCCTCGGCCAGGCCGCCGCGGTCACCCAGCGGCTGCACCTGGGCACCGGCATCACCCTGGTGGCACAGCACGACGGCATCGGCCTGGCGAAACAGGTCGCGACCCTCGACCACCTCTCCGGCGGCCGTTTCACCCTGGGCATCGGCTACGGCTGGAACGTCGAGGAGGCCGCCGACCACGGCGTCGAGTGGCGCACCCGCCGCGACCTGGTCCGCGACCGGATGGCCCTGATGCGCGCCCTGTGGGCGCCCGAGCCGACCGCGTACGTGGGCCAGTACTGCTCCGTCCGGGCCAGCAGCGCCCACCCGAAGCCGGTCCAGGCCCCGCGCGAACTAGGCCCCGGCTCGGCCCTGCACGGGCCCCGCACCCTGATCGGCGGAGCGGTCGGCCCGAAGCTCTTCGCCGCGATCGCCGACCACGCCGACGGCTGGCTGCCGATCGGCGGCGGCGGCCTGACCGAGTCCCTGCCGGTGCTGCGCCAGGTGTGGGAGACCGCCGGCCGTGACCCGAAGTCCCTCCAGGTGGTCCCGTACGCCGTCCACCCCAGTGCGGGCAAGCTCGCCCACTACGCCGACCTCGGCATCGAGGAGGTCGTCCTCCAGCTCCCCTCGGCCCCCGAGCCGGAGACCCTGCGCGCCCTGGACGGGTTCGCCCAGTACCTCTGACCTCCCCGCCCCGCCCCGCCCCGCCCGGTCCCCGCGGACAGCAGCGGGGCCCGCCCGATCGTGCGATCGGACGGGCCCCGGTTCAGCGCTGCCGGATCCTCAGGACGTGAAGTAGCCGTTCAGGTCGGCGATCACGTCGGTGGAGCCGGAGTTGTTGAAGAACGTCACCCGCCCGTCCACGACGGGCACGACCACCAGGTTGGCGACGGTCCGCCCGGCGGTGTAGTTGAGGTTCGAGACGCCCGGCCGTGCGGCCCCGTGGGGGTGGACGATCAGGTGGCTGGCCTCGGTGGGGTTGGTGACCGTGACGTTCAGGACGACGGCGGTCACTCCTTGCGCGGGCACTCCCGCGGCCCCTGCGACCTGGAGGCTCACCGAACCGCCCGGACCGACCGCCCCGGCGCGGGCGCCGGTGCCGTCACGGGTGTCGAGGAGGCGGACCGGGCCCGCCGCGGAGAACACCGACCCCTCGGCAGCGTAGTAGCCGGTGACGTCGGCGATGAGGTCCACCGAGCCCGAGTTGTTCCGCAGGTCGACCTTGCCGTTCACCACCGGCACCGTCACCAGGTTGGGGACGATCTGCCCGGGCGTGAAGTTGAGGTTGGACACGCCCGGGGCCGCCTGCCCATTGGGGTAGACGGTGACGTGACCGGCCTCGGTCGGCTGGACGGCGGTCACGTTCATGACGACCGCCGTGACCCCGGTGGCCGGAACGCCCTTCACGCCCGCGACCTGCAGGGTGACGACCCCGCCCGGACCGACCCGCCGCTTGGTCGCACCCGTGCCGTCACGGGTGTCCAGGAACCGTGCCGGCGTGATCGGGTTCAGCGCGGAGCCGGCCCCGGCCTGGTCGGTGTAGTAGCCCGTCACGTCGGCGATCAGGTCCACCGAACCGGCGTTGTTGCGCAGGTCGACCTTGCCGTTGACCACCGGCACCGTCACCAGATTGGGGACGATCTGCCCGGGCGTGAAGTTCAGGTTCGACACCTTGGGGACGGCCTGCCCGTTCGGGTAGACCATCACGTGACCGGCCTCGGTCGGCTGGACGGCGGTCACGTTCATGACGACCGCCGTGACCCCGGTGGCCGGAACGCCCTTCACGCCCGCGACCTGCAGGGTGACGACCCCGCCCGGACCGACCCGCCGCTTCGCCGCACCCGTGCCGTCACGGGTGTCCAGGAACCGTGCCGGGCCGTGCGGCACGAACCGGCTGCCCTTCGGGGCGGGGGCCGGGACGGGCTCGGTGACGGTGTAGGCCTTCGGCAGGTATCCACGCGAGGGCACCCCGGCCGTGTAGCCGACGCCGTCGAGAACCAGATCGTACGCGGCCGGCTCCAGGCCCCTGGTGTCCACCTGGACGGTTAGCTCGGTGCCGTCCGCGTTGACGGCGAGCGGGGTCAGGAGCGCCTGCTGACCGCTTCCCTCACGCGCCAGCTTCATGCGGGTCTTCAGAGTGAGCGAGGTACCTCGGACGACGGCCCGCGTCTGGGTGTTCGCCGCACTGGTGTCGGGGCTGATCGAGGCCGGGGCCTCGATTTCCGGCACGTAACACTGGCCACATGCCCCGCGCATGCCGTAGACGGCCGGCGTCGGGGTCCTGCCGGCGCTCAGCATCAGGAGGCCCTGCGCAGGCTCGGCCTCCTGGTCCGCCTTGCAGTAGGCGCTGAACTGGTCCCACTGCTGCCTACAGCCGTACTGGGGATCTGCGGTACTCCACTCGCGGCCGTCGTGCAGGCTCAGCGCAGGAGCGGGCGTGTTCTTGTCGGCGTTGGTCGTGAAACCGGTGACGTAGAAAGACTCCCCGGGATTCATGTCGACCACGGCGCAGTGCGCGGTCGACGTCTCCGAGAGCACTCCGCCTCGCAAGGCGAAACCGTCGACGGAGACCGAGTTGGCCATGCACTCGGGCGCCCAGCCGGCGGCCGTGCCCACCTTCCATATGTCCATGGCGCTGCTGACGGGCTGGTCGGCGTACAGGCGGGCCGACAGCACGGCCGTGTAGGCGGTCGAGCCCGTCACCTTGCACGGGAGGCTGTTCGCCTGCTGGCAGAGCAGGTTGCCGTCCGCGTCGAGGACCGTGAGCCAGGTGGCGGTGATGTTCTTCAGGTACCACCCGGCCATGCGGTCGCCCAGCCAGAACTTGTCGGTCGCGGCACCGCCGATACGCAGGCAGCGGGCGTCCAGAGGCGCGCCGAGCACGACGGGAAGGGACGGACCGCCCACCTTGGTGGACACCGTGGCCGTGCACGTCGCCGCGGGGGAAACGTCCCGCCGTGCCAACTTGACGGAGTACATTCCGGCGCTCTCCACCAGCGCCGTGTAGGACACCCCGGGAGCGAGTCGGCAGCTGACGGGTACGACTCCGGTGCACGCAGCAGTACCCGACGGGTCGAACAGCTGGACCAGGCCCCCTCGACCGTCCGCGTCAACGCGGTCGACCAGCTCAGCGGTGGAGTGCTGGTCGGCCGGAATGCTCAGGCAAGCGTGCTTTACCCCCGTAATCTGAGCCCCCGCAGAGCCGTCGAAGCCGGTGCGGGGCCATGCAGCGCAGCCGGTGTGGTCGCCGGTCCGGTGGCTGGTCAGCCCGTACGTGCCCGGCGTTCCGCTGAGCACCGCCCTGAAGGGGGCGGTGCCGGTCAGCTTGCAGGTGACAGACGTGGCACCGAGAGGGCCGTTCAGTTCGCACTGCTCTTTGCCCGACGCGTCGTTGACCACGACGTGGAGTCCGTTCAGGGGCGCAGGGTTGAGCAGGTAGACGCCGTTTCCGCTTGCGGTCGGCAGGGTCAGGCACAGTCGCTGTCCGGGTGCAGCGAAGACGGCGTTGACGGGACCGGTGGCCAGTCCGTTGTCGTGGGTCGTGGTGCAGCCGCGGGTCTCCTTGGCCGAGTGGAACGCCATGCCGTACGGCGAGCTGTCCAGCACCTGGGTGTAGTTCACCCACGTGTAGTCGCCGGCGGTCAGGTCACAGGTTCCGCGCCAGCATTCGTCGTGCCTTGACGTCGCGTCCGACGAGAGCAGATGTCCCTGAGGCGCGTAGTACGACGCGGTGACGACGGGGCCGAAGGTGTACCGGGCGGAGTGCGTGGCCCGCATGAGCCTGCACGGCACGGTGGAGCTCAGGTCGGGCGAGGTGCCGAACACCTGCGGCTCCACCACGGGACACCCTTCCGGCTTGGAGAGCCGTGCGAAGGTGAGCTTGTAGGGATACTCCGAACCGCTGGTGACGACCCGGAAGGGTGCGGCGCCCGTGAGCCTGCAGTCGAGGTAGGAATAGTTCGGGGGGACGCAGAGCTTGTTGCCGTCACCGTCGTAGATGTCCGTGGTGACGGCATAGCCCTCGTGGACGGTGGCGCGCAGCATGTCGTCCGCTGCAAGGGACAGGGCGTAGCAGTCCGTCGAGCCGACCGGCACCTGCCCCTGTATGACCCTCGGGGCGCCGAGCCTGCTGTCGGCGGCGCTCACGCTCTCGCACGTGGCGGAGAGCAGAGCGAGGTACGAGATGGACAGGTCGCTGTCGTCAGCCCCGGGGTAGTTGTTCGCGATCTGCAGCGAGTACGTCCCCGCACCGTTCGTGGGGCAGTGGTACCTGCTCTCGATCAGTCGGCAGCTCACCGTGGTGCCGTCCGGCGCGATCAGCTTGGTTACCACGAACGTCCTGGACGTGACGGCCCGGTAGCGGACCATGTCCTTCTGCTGCGGCAGGGTGAGCGCGAAGGATGCGGTCTGGCCGCCCTTGATCATGCAGTTGACGACCGCGCGCGGAGCCAGCTCCGCAGGGCAGACGTCTGTCACCTCGCTCTGTTGCAGAGCCCGCACCTCTGCCTGGCGCTGCGCCTCGCGCTCCGCCGCGGGGTCCTTCTTCGGTGCCGCCTGCGGGCCTGTCGGGGCGGCCGACGGCGCACCCGCCCCGGCCTCCTCCCGGAGCGAAGCGGCAGCAGGAGGCTCGGCCGACACCGCGAGCGCGGTACCGGCCTGGCCCGTGAGCGAGGCCAGCAGCGTCAGCAGCAGGGCCCCCGAGGCGAGGCCGCGTCCTCTGGCACGTCTGATCTGCGCTCTTCTGCCCATGGGCAGGAATCTCATGAACCCCCCAGTTCCGGTGAGCCCGGGCCTGTGACGATCACGGCCGCACGGGCATGCGGAGCTTACCCGCCGGTTTACAGGCGGCGCACCGGAGTACCCGTGCCCGGTGGGTGGGCCGTCCGGCGGCGCGGCAGCTCGGCCCAGACCGTCTTGCCGATGACGCGGTCCGTGACGCCCCAGTCGGCGGCGACGGCGTCCACGAGGCGCAGGCCGTAGCCGGCCTCCGCCTCGTAGGCGTGCGGCCGCAGCACCGGGCGGCGGTCGCGGCGGGCGTCGGAGACCTCGATGCGCAGGAGTTCCTCCAGGAGCGTCAGCTTCAGCTCGAAGTCCCGCCCCGGGACCCGCCCGTGCCGGACGGCGTTGGCGGCGAGCTCGGCCACGAGGAGCCCGGCGTCGGCGGAGAACGCGGTGGATTCGGGGAAGCCCCAGGCATGAAGCTCGACGAGGGCCAGCTGTCGGGCCAGCCGGGCCCCGCGGCGGGTACTGGCGAAACGCTGAGTGAACACGCGTACGAGGGTCCGGGCGCGGCCGGAGGGTGCGGTCATGGCGCCAACATCCCGCCCGACCAGGCTCGTTCAACACCACTCGGGCTCGTACAAACCAACTGTACGAGCCCGCTCGCTGGACAGGCGCGGTCACGGTGCGTGAGTCTGCTGTCGGGGATCGGGGAGGTGACCGCCATGGTGCGTGCCGACGACAACGGCGACGGCGAGGTCGAGCCGGACGACAACCTGCGCAGCTTCGGCGAGACGGTCAAGGCCTCCCGCAAACGCGCCGGCCTGACCCAGGAGCAGCTGGCCCCGCTGATCGGGTACTCGGTGCAGTACGTCGGCTCGGTGGAGCAGGGCCGCCGCCACCCGTCGCAGAAGTTCGTGTCCAAGACCGAGGCGGTCCTGGACACCTTCGGCGTCATCGACATCGCCGCGAAGCAGCTGACGCGGCGGCGGGGGCTGGCGACCTGGTTCCGGCGGTGGGCGGAGCTGGAGGAGGGCGCCGTCATCCTCAATACGTACGAGTGCCGGTCCGTGCCGGGGCTCCTCCAGCCGGAGTCGTACGCCCGCGCCCTCATCGACAACGTCCCGCCGCTGGCCACCCCGGAGGAGGCGGAGGCCCGTGTCGCGGTGCGGCTGGAACGGCAGAAGCTGCTCCACCGCACCCCGTACGCCCTCTTCAGCTTCGTCATCGAGCAGGCGCTGATCGAGCGGCGGACGGGCGGGCCGCAGGTCACGCGGGAGCTGGTCGACCGGCTCCTGGAGTGCGGGGACCTGCCCAACGTGGACGTCCAGATCATGCCGCTGGTCCAGCCGGTGCACGCGGGCACCGACGGCCCCTTCCAACTCCTGGAAACCGATGAACACGAGTGGCTGGGCTACAGCGAAGGACAGAAGACCGGCCAGGTCATCACCGACCCGAAAGCCATCAGCGTGCTCCACCAGCGGTATGCCAAACTTCGCATCCAGGCCCTCAATCCGGCGGACAGCACGGGCCTGTTGATGCGAATGCGAGGTTCCCTGTGAACAGCTCCGACTTGCGATGGTTCAAGAGCAGCTACAGCGGAAGCGAGGGCGACAGCTGCGTCGAGGTCGCCCTCTCCTGGCACAAGTCCACGTACAGCGGTAGCCAGGGCGACGACTGCGTCGAGGTCGCCGCCTGCCCCGATGCCGTGCACGTCCGGGACTCGAAGGTGACGGCCGGCCCCGAGCTGGCCGTCACCCCCGGCGTCTGGACCGCGTTCCTGGGCGGCGTCACCGCCACCGGCTGAGCGGCGGCGCGGCTACCGCTCCCCGGTCTCCTCCTCCGCGGGGAACCGGGCGAGCGGGGCCTCGCGCGCGAAGAAGGTCTTGGCGCGGGTCAGCGCGCGCTCGTCGGCGCGCACCTGGCCGGGCCGGGAGCCGTTGCCGAGCAGGACCCCGCCGAAGCGCATCCCCATGTAGGCGGCCGTGTTGTTGAGGCTGGTGATCAGCCCGCCCGCGGTGGCCTCGTTCTCCTCGGCCATCGCCGTGACGCCCCACAGCGTGCGGCCGCCCATCCGCTTCTTGAAGTCCATGCCGGGTACTCCCAGCCAGCCGGACCAGTAGTCGAGGTAGCGCTTGGTGCCGGCGGAGACCGCGTACCAGTACAGCGGCGAGGCGATCACGATGTCGGTGGCCTCCAGCGTGGCCCGGCGCAGTTCCTCCTCCTGCTCGCTCACGGGCCAGGTCCCGTCCTCGTGCCGGCCGTCCTGGAAGTCGGGCAGCGGGTCCTTCGCGAGGTCCACCCAGCGCTGCGGGATGCCGGTGGGCAGTTGTTCGGCCGCTGCCCGGGCGAGGATCTCGGTGTTGCCGTCCGGGCGGGAGCTGCCGAGGACGAAGAGGAACGATCGCTCGGCGTCGTCACGTATGTCGGTCGTCATGCGCCGTGCAACTCCCGCTGCTTGCGGAGCCATTCCGTCCGGCCCGTCGGGGGTGAAATCCAGTCGACGGCGGGCCCTTCCGCCGGGGATCCTGACGGCCGGACACCTGTCGAGGGGAGCGGACGGACATGCCGGGCACGCAGGCGCGGGACGCGCATCACTGGGAGTCGCTCCCGGCGGGAATCCGCGCCCAGGTCGACGGTTACGTCCTCCAGGACCGCCTGATGCAGGCCGTGAAGCTCGTGTGGGACGCCGGACGCGCCCGCGGCGTCGGTCTGCACGAGGCCCAGCTGCTGGTCCACGAGCGGTACGTCCTCCACGGCGACCGGATCGCCCGCACCCCCGAGAGTCCGCTGGACCTGGAGTCCCTGTCCGCCCTGACGAGCGGCCTGCCGGGGCGGGTTGCGGCGATCGAGGCGGTCTGGGACGGGGACACCGTCCACGACTGGTTCGTGAAACTCCTGGCGATCACCGACGACCCCGCCGGGGAGCGCCACCTGGCCACCGTCCACAGCCGCCGGGACCGCGACCGGGCCGAGGCCGCCGCCGAGGCGGGCCGCACCCTGGCCGACCACCTCGGCGTGCCGTTCCACTTCCCCGAGCCCTCGAACCCGGGCTACGACGCCCCGCGCTGGCGCCCCTGAGAGGAGCCCGGGCCGTGCCCGGGCAACGCGGGCAGCGGCGGCAACGGCACCATGAGCGGCACCGGCCGGAGAACGTCCCCGGCCCGTCCGCCTGATCGCAGGCGGACGGGCCGCTCTCGATCACGCAGAGCACGCAGAGCACGCAGAAAGCGTAGGTAGGACGGAAAGGGCTGAGCGGCCCTGCGGGACCGGCGACGAAGCCTGTCGCTCCCCCCGAGCAGCGGCATGCGCGGCTGGTCCGGGGCCGTCAGCGGAATCGATCTTAGGTCGTACCACCCGCCCCGGAAAACGCATTTACCCAGCTCAGCACCTATGTGGCCGATATTCGCCCCTGGCCTGAATCGGGCCGGCGCCGCCTGCGGGGCCGCGGGCCGGGCTCAGCCGGCCTTCGGGGCCTTCGGCAGCCCGGCGTCGAGGGCCGTGCCGGCGCCCGCGAGGGAGCTGTCGGTCGCCTTCGAGGCGGAGCCGACCGCGCCCTTGGTCACACCGACCGCCGTCTTGGCGTCCTGGACGGTCTGCGCGGGGTGATCGGCGAGGTCGACGACACGGCCGACGAGCGGCGCCGCCCCGGAGGGCTCGTCGGCGGCGTGCGCGGCGCCGGGAACCAGCGCGAGGGCGGCTCCGCCGGACAGGACCAGGGCGGCAAGGGTGCGCTTCATGGCAGTCATGACCGGCCCAACGACCCCGCCACCCCGGAGTCACCACCTGGCCCGCCCCTTTGGAGTGGCTCCTGCCGGTCCACCGCCCCCTGCCGTTCGGCCGCACCGGCCGCACCGGCCGCCGGGAACGCCGCGAACGCCGCGAACGCCGGGAACGCCGGCGGCCCCGGATCGGGGGAATCGATCCGGGGCCGCGGGGATGACTCGGCGGGTGCGTTCGGCGCGGGGGTCAGTCCTCGACCACCAGGGCCGGGGTGGACTTCGTCAGGACCTCGCCGCGGAAGAAGGCCGGGCTGCGGCGCTGGGTGATCAGCATGACGACCACGCCCAGGAGGAGCAGGCCCACTCCGATGACGAAGACGCTGCCCACGCCGAAGAGCGAGGAGCCGGAGCCGTAGGCCGGGTCCCACATGTCGTACATCGTCTGGAAGAAGACCGCGGCGAGCATGAGGCCGCCGATGCCCGGCAGGATGCCCTTCACGAGGAGGTCGCGGGCCGAGGAGCGCAGGTCCGCGCGGAAGAACCAGACGCAGGCGAAGGCCGTGATCGAGTAGTAGAAGCAGATCATGAGGCCGAGGGCGTAGATCGTGTCGATCAGTACGTTCTCGCTGACCAGCGTCATCACCGTGTAGAAGACGCCGGTGGCGATGCCCGCCATGACGGTGGCGCGGCCCGGGGTCTTGAAGCGGGGGTGGACCTTGGCGAAGGAGGTCGGCAGGGCTTCGTAGGTGCTCATCGACAGGACCGTGCGCGCCACCGGGATGAAGGTGGTCTGCAGGCTCGCGGCGGCGGAGGCCAGGACCGCGACGAAGAGCAACACCCCGAGACCGGAGCCCATGATCGGCTCGGCGAGGGTGGCGAAGACGTTGTCCGCGGTCTGCTCGTTGCCGAGGCCGTTGCCCTCGGTGCCGACACCGGCGTACATCTGGGCGGCGATGGCGACGACCAGGTACGAGGAGACGATGACGACCATGGCGAGCATCGCCGCGCGGCCGGGCGTCTTGGCGCTGCCGACGCTCTCCTCGTTGACGGACAGACAGGCGTCCCAGCCCCAGTAGATGAAGATCGAGAGGGAGAGGCCGGCCGTGAAGGCGGCGAGCGACTCGACGGCGAAGGGGTTCATCCAGGACCACGAGAAGGCGAGCGAGCCCGCGACCTCGTCGGACTTGGTGATGGCCAGGTAGGCGAACAGCGCCAGCACCGTGAGCTGGAGGCCGACCAGGATGTACTGGACCCACTTGGTGGCGGTGATGCCGCGGTAGCTGATCGCGGTGGCGATCGCGATGAAGACCAGGGTGGTGAGGATGTGGACGAACTTGTTGTCGTCCAGCGCGGCGAGGTCGGCGCTGCCGCTCAGTTCGCCCACGAGGAGGTAGAAGAAGTTGGTGGCCACGCCGGCGAGGTTGGAGAGCACGACGACCGTGGCGACCAGCAGGCCCCAGCCGCACATCCAGCCGACGCGGGGGCCGAAGGCCTTCACCGACCAGGTGAAGGAGGTGCCGCAGTCGGGGACCGCTTTGTTCAGGGCGCGGTAGGCGAAGGCCACCAGCAGCATGGGGATGAATCCGGCCAGGAAGACGGCCGGCATCTGGACGCCGACCTCGCTGACCGTGGGACCGAGGGTGGCCGTCAGGCAGTAGACGGGGGCGACCGTCGATACGCCGATGACGGCGTTGCCCACGAGCCCGACGGAATTGCCGCCGAGTCCCTTGCCGCGTACGCCCCCGGCCACGCCGCTTACCGTGTCTCCGGCCTGAGGCCGAACGTCCAGCTGAGTCATGAGTCAGGACGTTAGATGGTGCGTTTTCCACATGTGGATGATCGAAGTCCGGATGTAAAGAGTCTTCGACGCCTTGGAATCTTGAGTTCGGGACGATTTGCGATCGCTTAATGCAAGGTTCACTCCAGCATCTCCCCGTAATTCAACAGGTCCGACCTGGGGTCTTTCATGATGCGGAAACCGCAGGCATGTCCGATTTGCACTTTTCCAAAGTTTCCCTCGTGACTTTGCGGTGCCCAGCGGTAACGCGGGATGCGGACCGGTTTGCCGTGGGCCTGCTCACCGGCCCGGCTCGTCCGGGGCGGGCCGCCCCGGACGAGCCGTCGGGGAGTCCTCGGCCGGGCGCGCGATCCGCGAGACTGTCCCCATGCCCACGGCCGATGAGCTCCTCAGCGCGGACACCGTCACCACCCTGGCCGGCCTGCTGGCGCGGGCCGGCGCCGCCGGGTCCGCGCCCGCCCTGACCGCCTGCGCCACCGCGCTCGACGGGCTGTCGTACAGCGGCCGGGTCGCCGCGGTCCGCGACGCGGTCCTCGCCGACCTCCCCGAAGACTGGCCCGGCTTCGAGGCCGTCGTGCGCACGGCCCTCGCCGAGCCCGCCTTCGAGGGGTGGATGACCTTCCCCGTCAACGAGGCGGTGGCCGTCCGCGGGCTGGAGGTGTTCGAGCCCGGTCTGGAGCTGCTGCACGACCTCACCTCCCGGCTGACCGCCGAATCCGCGGTGCGGCCCTTCCTGCGCGCCGACCCCGACCGCGCGCTGGCCGTCGTACGGACGTGGACCGGGGACCCGGATCCGCACGTACGGCGCCTCGCCAGCGAGGGCACCCGGCCCCGGCTCCCGTGGGCCCCGCAGCTGCCCGCGTTCGTCGCCGACCCCCGCCCGGCCCTGCCGGTACTGGACGCCCTCCACCGCGACGCGTCCGAGTACGTCCGCCGGTCCGTCTCCAACCACCTCAACGACATCGGCCGGGACCACCCCGCCCTCGCCGTCGAGACGGCGGCCCGCTGGCTGGCCGAGCCCGCCGCCACGACGGACCGCGTCGTACGGCACGGCCTGCGCACCCTGATCAAGGCCGGCCGGCCCGAGGCGCTGACCCTCCTCGGCCACGCCCCGGACGTACCGGTCACCGTGCACGGGCCGGTGGTGACCACCCCGCGGGTCGCCGTCGGGGAGTACCTCGTCTTCGACTACGCGGTCACGAACACCGGCGAGCTCCCGGCCGAGCTGGTGATCGACTACGTCGTGCACCACACCAAGGCGAACGGCACCCGCACCCCCAAGGTGTTCAAGCTCGTCACCCGCCCGCTGGCCCCCGGCGCAACCCTGGCCGGCACCAAGCGGCACTCCTTCAAGCCGATCACCACCCGCCGCTACCACTCCGGTGAGCACCTGGTGCAGCTCCAGGTCAACGGCCGTGTGCGCGGCGAGGCGGCCTTCTCGCTGGACGCCGGATGATCACTGCGGCATGCTGCGGGGCATGACCCACGGAATCGAGTCCCACCCCGCCCGGTGAGCGCCCGCGCAGAGCGCCCGGCGCTCACCTCCCGGACGACCTCCCTCCACGACTACGCCCTGTTCCGCCACGGCATCGAGCCGGACGGGCAGGTCCCGGAGTATCTGGTCGACCACTTCGGCCTGCGTGCCGGACCGCAGCCGCGGGAGGTGCGGCTCGCCCAGGCGTACTGCACGGAGGGCTGCTGTGGCGCCCTGTACGTGACGGTTCGCCGGGACGGCGACGAGGCGGTGTGGGGCGGCTGGCGCGGCGTCGACGTGAAGGGGCGGCCGCTGCGGCTGTACTTCGACTGGCGGCTGCCCAATGACGGCAGCCCGCCGGAGGAGCGGGCGGCCGCGGCACTGCAACGGATCGAGCGGTCCGACCCGAAGGACTTCGCCCGGCTCCAGAGGGGCAGCAGCGAACTCGCTGCGGCCCTCGGCTCCACGTGGGCCGACGGGGACGATCAGGACCCGTAGCAGCACGGTGCCCGGCTGGGGCCACCTGCCCCCGGCCGGATCCGGCCCGCGGGCTACGTCGTCCAGACGATCGACTGGATCTCGCTGTAGGCGTGCAGGGCGTACGAGCCGACGTCCCGGCCGACCCCGCTGCGCTTGAAGCCGCCGAACGGGGCCTCCATGTTGCGGCCGATGGTGTTCACGCCGACCCCGCCCGCGCGCAGCCGCCGCGCAATGCGGAAGGCGCGCGCCGCGTCACCGGACCACACGTAGCTGAGCAGGCCGAAGTCGCTGTCGTTGGCCAGTCGGACCGCTTCGTCCTCATCGCCGTCGAAGGGGACGACCACGACGACCGGGCCGAAGATCTCCTCGCGGACCACCCGCATGTCGTTCGTGCAGTCCACGAGCAGGGTCGGGGCCACGTAGAAGCCCTTCCCGTCCCCGACCACCGGACGCTCGCCGCCGTACGCGATCCGCGCCCCCTCCTTCTTCCCCAGCTCGACGTACGACTCCACCCGGTCGCGGTGCGCCGCCGAGATCACCGGGCCGACCACCGTCCCGGCCGCCGCCGGGTCGCCGACCTTCATGAAGGACAGGTATCCGGTGAGCTTCTCGATGAGCTGCCCGTACACCGACCGGTGGACGATGACCCGGGTCGGGGCGGTGCAGATCTGGCCGGAGTAGAAGGAGAAGGTGGTGCCGATGCCCCTCACCGCCGCGTCCAGGTCGGCGTCGTCCATGACGACGGCCGCGCCCTTGCCGCCGAGTTCCATCAGCTGCCGCTTCATCGTGCGGCCGCAGACCTCCGCGATGCGCTGTCCGACGCCGGTGGAGCCGGTGAAGGACACCATGTCCACGTGCGGGGAGTCCACGGCGGCCTCGCCGACCTCCACCGACTGCCCGGACACGACGTTGACGACGCCCGCCGGGACCCCGGCCTCGTGCAGCGCCTGCGCCATCCGGAAGACGGACAGCGGGTCCTGCGGGGCCGGTTTGACGACGACCGTGTTGCCCATGGCGAGGGCGGGCGCCACCTTGCCTGCCGGGTTCGCCCACGGGTTGTTGTAGGAGGTGATGCAGGTGACCACGCCGACCGGCTGGCGGACCTCCAGCGCGCCCAGGATGCCCGCCCGCCCCATCGGGCCGGCCTCGGTGACCTGGGGCGGCAGCCCCTTCTCGACGGGCTCCAGGGCGCCCTTGGCGTACCTGCGGAAGCGGGCGACGCCGACGCCGACCTGCATGCCGCGTGCGATCCCGGTCGGCGCGCCGGTCTCCGCCTGCGCGAGGGCCGTCCACGGCTCGAACTCCCGCTGCATGATGTCGGCCGCGCGGTCGAGGATCGCCGCCCGGGCCTGCGGTGTCGTGCGCGACCAGCTGTCGAAGGCCTCGGCTGCGGCGCGGGCCGCGTCGGCGACCTGTGCGCGCGAGGCCTCGGGGGCGAGCCCGACCACCGACGCGTCGGCCGGGTTGACCACCTCGTAGTGCCCGCCGGCCGGCTCCACCCACTCGCCGCCGATGTAAAGGGGTTGAGCGGTCATCGGGTGCTCACCGTCCTCGTGTCCCGGCCCGACCGGAGCACGATGCCGGGGACCGCCCCGGTCACCTCGTCGTCGCGGACGGTCTCCACGCCGTTGACCCGCACCGAGACGATGCCGACGGCCCGGGCGTCGAGGCGGGGGCTGTCGCCGGGCAGGTCATGGACGAGGGTGGCCGGGCCCGCGTCGATCCGTTCGGGGTCGAAGAGGACCAGGTCGGCGTGGTAGCCCTCGGTGAGCCGGCCGCGCTCGCGCAGCCCGAACAGCCGGGCCGGGTCGTCCGTGAGCATCCGTACCGCCTCCTCCAGCGGCACGAGCTTGCGGCCGCGCAGGCAGTCGCCGAGGAAGCGGGTCGTGTACGGGGCGCCGCACATCCGGTCCAGGTGGGCTCCGGCATCGGAGCCGCCGAGCAGGACGTCCTCGTGCTGCCAGGTCTCGGCGCGCAGGGCCCAGCTCGCCGGGTCGTTGTCGGTGGGCATCGGCCAGAGCACGGTGCGCAGGTCGTCGTTGGCGCAGATCTCCACCAGGCACTGGAAGGGGTCCTGGCCGCGTTCGGCCGCGATGTCGTTCACGACCCGCCCGGAGAGGTCCTCGTTCTCCTTGCTGTAGGTGTCGCCGATGACATAGCGGCCGAAGTCGGCGAGGCGGCGGAAGACGCCGGCCTCCTTGCTGTCGGCGCGGCGCAGCATCTCGGCGCGTACGGCGGGGTCGCGGAGTCGGGCGATCCGTTCGGGGACGGGCAGGCCGAGGACCTCGCCCCAGCCGGGGATGAGGTTCAGTGCGCAGAAAGTGCCGAGCGACATGTTCATGGGGGTGAGGATCGGCATGGTGAGCGCGACGATGCGGCCGCCGGCCTTGCGGGCCCGCTCACTGGGGATCAGCTGGCGCGGAACCCGTTCGGGGACGGCGGCGTCGATGGTGAGGACGTTCCAGTTCAGGGGCCGTCCGGCGGCGGCGCTCATGTCGACGAAGAGGTCGATCTCCTCGTCGGAGAACTGGTCGAGGCAGCCGGCGACGATCGCTTCGAGCTGGGTGCCCTCGTGTTCGGCGACGGCGCGGGAGAGGGCGAGGAGTTCGGCGGGCCGGGCGTGGCGGGAGGCGACGGGCGCGCCCGCGCCGTCGGAGTGGGTGGCGGACTGGGTGGTGGACAGGCCCCAGGCCCCGGCGTTCATGGCGTCGTGGAAGAGGTCGAGCATCTGCCGCATCTGCTCGGGGGTGGGCTGTCCGCCGACGGCGTCCTCGCCCATGACGTGGCGGCGCAGGGCGCAGTGCCCGACCATGAACCCGGCGTTCACGGCGATCCGGCCCTCCAGGGCGTCGAGGTATTCGCCGAAGGTGGACCAGGTCCAGTCGACGCCCTCTTCAAGGGCCTTGAGGGCCATGCCCTCGACCTTGCTCATCATGCGGCGGGTGTAGTCGGCGTCCTCGGGGCGGGCCGGGTTGAGCGGGGCCAGGGTGAAGCCGCAGTTCCCACCGGCGACGGTGGTGACGCCGTGGTTCATGGAGGGCGTGGCGTAGGGGTCCCAGAAGAGCTGGGCGTCGTAGTGCGTGTGCGGGTCGACGAAGCCGGGGGTCAGGACGAGGCCGGTGGCGTCCTCGCTGGTGCGGGCCCCTTCGGTGACGGTGCCGGGCGCGGCGATGACGGCGATGCGGCCGTCGCGTATGCCGAGGTCGGCGACGCGGGCGGGGGCGCCGGTGCCGTCCACGACGGTCGCGCCCTTGATCAGGTGGTCGAGCATGACGTCCCTTCTGCCGGTGTTCGCGGTGCGGTCGGCCTGCCGGAGCCCCGGTGCCCGCGCGTCGAACGCCGGCAGGGCCGGGGACGGCCCCGGCGGGTGGCCGCCCGGCCGGGGCCCGGTGCGGGACGGCGGTCCGGGAAGACGCCGTCCCCGTTGGTGCGCCCCGCAGGGGTCAGGCGGACTGCCGGAAGCGGGTCGTACGGTGGACCGGGTCGGTGTCGATGTGCGGGATCACGTGCTCGCCGATCAGCTTGATCGTGGTCATCGTGTCCTCGTAGGAGACGCCGGTCGGCAGGCCGAAGGAGAGCTGGTCCGCGCCCGCCTGCTCCCAGCGCTCGCACTGGGCCCTGACCTCCGACGGATCGCCGCAGATGAGGAGCTCCTCGGCAATCAGGAGCTCGATGATCTCCGCGTTGTACTCCGGCAGGGTCTCGGGCCACTGGGGGATCGCCTCGGGCCGCGGGAAGGTGTCGTGGTAGCGGAAGACCAGCGACTGGAAGCGGTTCATGGTGGCGTTGACGGCGATCTCCACGGCCTTGTCGTGGGTCTCGGCGCAGATCGCGGTGGAGGTGACCATCACGTTGTCGTTGACGAAGGCGCCGATCGCCTTCGCCTCCCTGATGGCCGTCTTGTACTGGTCGAGGACCCATTCCATGTCGGAGACCTTCTGCACGCTGAAGCCCAGCACGCCGAGGCCCTTCCTGGCCGCCATCGCGTAGGAGGAGGGCGACCCGGCGGCGTACCACATGGCCGGGTGGGCCTTGCCGTACGGCTTGGGGAAGACCTTGCGCGGCGGCAGCGACCAGTGCTTGCCCTGGAACCCCTCGTACTCCTCCTGGAGGAACATCTTGGGGAACTCCGCGATGGTCTCCTCCCAGATCTCCTTGGTGGCGTCCATGTCCTCGATACCGGGCAGGAAGCCGAGGATCTCGTGGCTGCCCGCGCCACGGCCGGTGCCGAACTCGAAGCGGCCCCGGGAGAGGTGGTCGAGCATGGTGACCTTCTCGGCCACCTTGACCGGGTGGTTCACCGGGGCGAGCGGGTTGAAGATGCCGGAGCCGAGGTGGATGCGTTCGGTGGCGTGCGCGAGGTAGCCGAGGAACACCTCGTTCGCCGACAGGTGCGAGTACTCCTCCAGGAAGTGGTGCTCGGAGGCCCAGGCGTACTTGAAGCCGGACTTGTCGGCCTGGATGACGTACTCGGTCTCCTCGACCAGCGCCTTGTGCTCCGCCTCGGGGTCGACCTTGGACCGCGCCTCAGGCACGTATCCCTGCACGAAGAGCCCGAATTCCAAGGGGTTCACCGTCCTCTGTTTTCTGACGTTGCGTCAGATTCGATGCCCCGACTGTTCCACCGCGGGACCCGGAGCGTCAATACCTGACGCCCCATCAGACGGCCTCGGCTACAGGACGCTGACCCCCGCCATCCAGCCGCCGTCGATGACGAACGGCTGGCCGGTGATGTACGAGGAGTCCTCGCCGGTCAGGAAGAGCGCCAGCCGGGCGATCTCCTCCGGCTGCCCCACCCGCCCCATCGGGACCACCCGCCGGTAGAGCTCCGCCATGGCCTCGCGGGCCTCGTCGGTGGTGTTCGCCGGGTCCAGCAGGCCGGGATTGGCCATCGGGGTGTCCACCGCGCCCGGGCACATCGCGTTGACCCGGATCCCCCTGCCCGCCAGCTCCAACGCGGCCACCCGGGTCAGACCCAAGACAGCAGCCTTGGTCGCGGCATAGGCGCCGACGTACGCCATGCCCGTCAGGCCGGTGTAGGAGGAGGTGTTGACGATGGTGCCGCCGCCGGCCGCCTCGATCTCGGGCGCCACGGTCTTGATACCGAGGAAGGCGCCCACCTGGTTGACCTCGACCACCTGCCGGAACTCCTCCAACGGGGTCGAGGCCAGCTCGTTGAAGCGCAGGATGCCCGCGTTGTTGACCAGGCCGTCGATCCGGCCGAAGGACTCCTTCGCGGCGGCGATCGCGGCCGCCCAGTCCTCCTCCCGGCGCACGTCCATCCGCACGTACCGGGCCCGGTCCTCGCCGATCTCCTGGGCCACGGCCGCGCCCTGCTCGTCCAGCACGTCCCCGAGGAGCACCCTCGCACCCTCGGCGGCGAAGAGCCGGGCCTCCTGCTCGCCCTGGCCGCGCGCCGCACCGGTGATGACGACGACGCGCCCGTCCAGCTTGCCCATGCCCGTGCTCCTAGTCGTTGAGGTGCGGGGCCACTTCGGCCCCGAAGGCGGCGATCTGATCGACGAGCTCGGCGCGGTCGCGGCTGCGGAAACGGACCTGGATCTGGTCCACGCCGAGCGCCCCGTACTCGCGCAGGGACTCCGCGAGCGCCTCCGCCTTGCCGGTGAGGGTGCGGCGGCCGGTGTCCCAGCCGGGCTCGCCGACGTACAGCGCCTCGGTGATCGCGCCGACCTCGAAGGGGCCGGTGACACCGGCCTCCGCGCGCAGCCGTGCGATACGGGCGATCTGCTCCGGGAGCCGGTCGCGCGGGTCGCCCTGCGGGAGCCAGCCGTCCCCGCGGACGGCGGCCCGGCGGACGGCGGCGGGCGAGGAGCCGCCCACCCAGACGGGGATCCGCTCCTGCGCGGGCCGGGGCCGCTGCCCGAGATCCCGGAAGGAGAACCGCCCGCCCTCGAACTCCGGGTACTCCTCGGGCCCAAGCGCCACCCGCAGCGCGTCGAGGGTCTCGTCGAGCACGGCGCCGCGGCGCGCGAAGTCCGCGCCGAGGACCTCGAACTCCTCCGCCACATGGCCGGCGCCGACGCCGAGGATCAGCCGGCCGCCGGAGAGGTGGTCGAGGGTGGCGTACTGCTTGGCGCTGACCAGCGGGTGGCGCAGGCCGAGTATCGCCACGTGGCTCAGCAGCCGGACCCGCTCGGTGACCCCGGCGAGGAAGGAGAGGGTGGCCACCGGGTCGTACCAGACGGTACTCATGGCTCCCGCGAGGCGCCGCGGGATCGCCACGTGGTCGCAGGTGGCCAGGTAGCCGAAGCCGGACCGGTCGGCGGCCCGCGCAATCTCGGCGAGATCGGCGGCTCCGGCCGATGCCTCCCAGGGTTCGGCGTAGAGGGTGCTCTGCGACTGGACCGGGAGCTGCATCCCGTAGACCAGCCGACCTTCCGGAAACACGCGCGCCATGGCGGACCCGCCTCACCTTCGTCTGCCGATTCGTCCTGCCGGTGCCGGGCCATCGTGGTACCTGACGGATCGTCAGGCAAGAGGGAGGCGACCCGCAGCCCCCACCCCACCGAATCCGACCCACGGCGTCCGCGGATTACGGGGACGGGTACGAGTACAGGTACGGGTGCGTACCGCCCCCTTGCATCACGGCAAGGTGCACGCCCGTGGCCGACGCCACCATCCGCATCCCGAAGAAGCCAAGGACAGACTCGCCGCCCTAGCTGCCCGAGCCGCGCTGCACGCCTGGAACAGCTATGCCCGGTCCGTGTCGCAACAGCAGTACCTGGAGCACGAGTTGGACCGGCGTCTGGCGGAGGCGAGGGGCAGGTGACGGAAACGCACATCATCCTGGATGGGGCGACGATGCTGGCAGCGGGTCAAGGCAGCGCCCTCGCGTCCCGGCTCATCCACCACACACACGCCGAGGCCGGCTGGTTCCTCTACGCACCCACCTGCGCACTGGTCGAAGCCGACCGCGCCCGGCCCGGCCCGGCGGAGCACCTGGCCTCCCTGCCGGGCATCACCAACCTGGACCTCGACCCGCCCGCCCGCCCGCCGCACCGACCCTCGCGCGCCACGAGACCTGGGACGCGACACACGCCCGACACGCGACCCACCCCCCGCCGGAACGCCCCGACGGGACGATCGTCGCCACCACCTTCCCCAAGCGCGGGGAGGGCGAGCCGGTCGGCGTCCTGGATCTCGGCGACTGACGGCCGGCGCCGGACGGTCGCCCCGTCAGAAGCCTTCCGGACCCATCACGATGACCGGCTTCGCCGCCGGGTCCAGGGTCTCCAGGACCGTACGCATGGCCTCCTTCGGGATGCCGACGCACCCCTGGGAGGGGCCGTCGTGGTCCACGTGCAGCCAGATGTTGCCGCCCTTGGCCTCGCCGTCCGGCTTGACCGGGTCCAGCGGGGAGCGGCCCGGGCGGCGGTTGAAGTCGATGGCGACGACGTAGTCGAAGGAGCCCACCAAGGACTCCCCGTTCACACCGCGGCCGGTGGCCACGAAGGCCCGGTCCTCGTCGTACGGCAGCCGCGTGCCCGGCGGCGGCGACAGCAGGCCGCCCGCGTCGGTGAGCGCGAAGACGCCCTGGGGCGAGGTCAGGTCGCCGTACGTGCGCTCCGCCGACCAGCCCCGGGCGCCGTTGCGCGCCGGCCAGCTCGCGGCCTTGACCCAGTCCGCCCCGGCCTCGGGGCGGGTGTACAGGGCGGCGGTGGACTCGGAGGAGTCCGCCGCCCTGCCGGTGACCAGGATGAGCTGACGGGACTCGGCGGGGATCCGCGCCCGGGTCTGCTCGCTGATACCGGTCAGGCCCTGCAGGGGCGAGCGCGGGGAGTCGCGCACCACCCGGTCCACGGGCCGCGGACGGGAGTCCGCCGTGGCCCCCGCCGCGCCCGCGGCCCGGTCCGGATCCTGGGCCACGTACACCCACCCGGCCGTGAAGGCCACCAGGCCGAGCGTGGCGGCGAGGACGACGCGACGGGCCGCACGGCGGTTCGTACGGACGGGGCGGGAGCGTGCTCGGGCGTGCTTGCTCATTCACCCGACCGTACATCAACGCACCTTCAGACCTGGTTTGTCCACGATGTGCGCGCCCTATGGCCCGCCGGGAAGCGGACACGGCGGCACGGCCACGGCGGTCCACGCCCGCTCGGCGCCGCGCCCCGACCGGCGGTGGCGGTGGCGGTGGCGGTGGCGGTGGCGGTGGCAGTAGCGCGGGCGGTGTCCGCGAAGCGGTCGGCTGCGGGCGGCTGCGGGCGGACGGGGAGCGGCGGGCCGGCCCCCCGGCGCCGATCACCGACGTACCCTGAATCGATGAGGCGAACTCCACGTCACGCGGCGCGCGTTGTCATCCTTTCCCCCACCGGGTCGGTGTTCCTCTTCCGCGAGGACAACGTGGAGGTGGGCATCCACTGGCTGCCGCCCGGCGGCGGTATCGACCCCGGCGAGAGCCCCGAGGAGTGCGTGCGGCGCGAACTGCGCGAGGAGACCGGGTGGACCGACCTGGAGCCGGAGCGCCTGCTGTGCACCTGGGAGCACGACTTCACCCACCAGGGCGTACCGGTGCGCCAGCACGAGCACATCTACCTCACCACGGGCCCGCACCGGGAGCCGGTCCTGGAGGAGCCCGGCATCCACTGGCAGTGGCTCTCCGCGCAGCGCCTGGCCACCCTGGGCGAACCGGTCTGGCCGCCCCGCCTGTCGGACCTGCTCAGGGACACCCCGCCCGAACCGGTCCACCTGGGCCTGCTGGCCTGACCCGCGCCCTAGTGTCGTGGCGTGTTGGCGGGGGCCCCGGATGTGGCCTTGGCGTAGAGGGAGGCCGCGTACTCCCCCAGCACCGTGCTGGTCGAGACGTCGTCGGTGTCCCCGCCCGTGAGGATTCCGATGATCCGGCCGTCGCCTGCGATCCACGCGCTGCCGCTGGTGCCGCCCGGGAAGTCCGCGCAGTCGAAGCGCTGCTGGGTCGCGCTCTCGCGGACGGCGGTCGCCGTGCAGGTACGGGGGATCTTGCGATCGGCGGGATAGCCGGTGACGGTGACCTCCTCACCGGCCCGGCCGGTGGTGTCCAGCACGGCCGCGCCCGTCACGTCCTCGATCTCACGGCCCTGGGCGTCGGGGGCGAGCGTGGCGAAGGCGAGGTCGTAGTCGTCGTCGGTGCCCTCGGCCCAGCGGTCGTCCTCGAAGACCTCCTCGATCTTCCAGGTGCCGTACGGGGCGGTGTCGTTGGCGTAGGCCGGCGCGAAGACCGCGGTCCCGTCGCCCTGCTGCCCGGCGAGCAGGCAGTGCCCGGCGGTGACGATGAGGTTGCGTCCGGGGCTGTGCACCACGGTGGCGGTGCAGAAGTGGTCGCTGTCCAGGCCGTTGGTGAACAGGGCGCCGGTGAAGGCGGCGGGCCCGCCGGGCGGGGGCGTGACGGCCGGCGGCAGGGTGGTCCCGGGCTGGGCGGACAGCTGCGGCTTCGGCACGTGCGAGCGCGAGGAGGCCGTGGGCGAGGGAGTGGACTGCGCGGCCCCGGCCCGCGCCGGAGCGGACGCCTCGGGGGGCGGCGCGAGCTTCGCCACCGCGGCGGAGGCGCCCAGGGCCGCCACCGCGCACAGCAGTGCCGTCACGACGTTCCGCCTGTCCACCGGCATGATGATCCTTCCGCTGTGCCCTGGCGAAGCATGCCCCGGCCGCGGGCCCGGCGGCAAGGCGCCCGACGACCCCTGTGTGACCGGCCCGTCACCGCCCGCACGGCGCCGACTCCGCCGCGCCCGCCTGTGTAGGGCAGGTGCCCGATCCGCGCGGGCATGCCTTAGAAGCACGCTGGCACCATGCGCGATGGGGGAAGCGGACGGGTCCTGCGGGACCGCAATGCGGGCCTCTACCTGCTCGGGGTGGTGGTGTCCGGGTTCGGCACGACGGCGATGTGGCTGGTGGCCGGGGTCTGGGTGAAGTCGCTCACCGGATCGGACAGCCTCGCGGCCCTGACGGTGTTCGCCCTGTGGGCGCCGGTGCTCGCCGGGCCGGCGCTGGGAGTGCTCGCCGACCGGCTGCCGCGGCGGGCCCTGCTGGTGGCCGCCTGCCTCGTGATGGCCGCGCTGCTGCCCGCCCTGTGTCTCGTCGACTCGGCCTCCCGGGTGTGGTTGCTCTTCGCCGTGCTCCTCGTCTACGGGCTCTGTGGCACGCTCCACGAGGCCGCCGAGGCCGCCCTGGTGGCGAGGGCGGTCGACGTCCGCCTCCTCGGCGACTTCAACGGGTTGCGGATGACGGCCGCCGAGAGCATGAAGCTCCTCGCGCCGCTGGCGGGCGCCGCCCTGTTCACCCGGTTCGGCGGGGCCTCGGTGGCCCTGCTCGACGCGGTGACGTTCGCACTGGCGGCGGGCCTGTTCCTGCTGCTGCGGGTGGACCGGGACGCACCCGAGCGCACGGGCCCCCGGGCGGGCGGCTTCGCCCGGGCCCTGGAAGGCGGCCGGCAGCTGTGGGGTTCACCGGTGCTGCGCCCGCTGGTGTCGGCCGCCGCCGCCGTGATGTTCCTGGCCGGGATCAACGGCGCGCTGGTCTACGCGGTCGCCGACGATGTCCTCGGCCGGCCGCCCGCCCACGTGGGGGTGCTGTACGCGGTGCAGGGTGCGGGTTCGGTCCTGAGCGGGCTGGTCGCGGGCCCGCTGCTGCGGCGCCTGCCGGCACGCGTGTTCGCGGCGGCCGGCACCGCCCTGTTCGCGCTGGGGTGCGGCGGGCGGGCGCTGCCGTACGAGGCCGCGGCCCTGGTGTGCAGCGCGCTGATCGGCGCGGGCTTGCCGTGCGTGCTGATCACCGTGCTGACCGCCGTGCAGCGCGAGGTGCCGGACTCCGCCGTGGGCCGGACCGCCGCCACCGCCAACACCCTGGTCTTCGTACCGAACGCGCTGGCCCTGGCCCTGGGCGCCGGGCTCGTCGCCCTCGTGGACGTCACGCTGCTGCTGCCGGCCGTCGCAGCGGCCGGCCTGGCCGTCTCGTTCCTGCTCGTGACCGTGCCGGCGGACACGGACACGGACACGGACACGGGCGAGGGCACGGGCGGGGTTACGGCCCGCCGGACACCGGCCTGACCGACCGGGGTCAGCCGCCCGAACCCGGTCCCGCCCACAGGCCGTCCGGGGTCAGACCGAGCAGGTCGATCGCGTTGCCGCGCACGATGCGGTCCACCGTGTCCGGCGCCAGGTGCCCCATCTGCGCCTCCCCGACCTCGCGCGACTTCGGCCAGGTGGAGTCGGAGTGGGGGTAGTCCGTCTCGTAGAGGACGTTGCCGGCGCCGATCGCGTCGAGGTTCTGCAGACCGAAGGCGTCGTCGAAGAAGCAGCCGAAGACGTGCCCCGCGAAGAGCTCGGACGGCGGACGGAGCACCTTGTCGGCGACCCCGCCCCAGCCCCGGTTCTCCTCCCAGACCACGTCCGCGCGTTCGAGGATGTACGGGATCCAGCCGATCTGGCCCTCCGCGTACATGATCTTCAGATGGGGGAAGCGCTCGAACTTGCCGCTCATCAGCCAGTCGACCATGGAGAAACAGCAGTTGGCGAAGGTGATGGTGGAGCCGACCGCGGGCGGGGCGTCCGCGGAGGTGGACGGCATCCGGGACGAGGAGCCGATGTGCATGGCGATGACCGTGCCGGTCTCGTCGCACGCCCGGAGGAAGGGATCCCACTCGTCGGTGTGCACGGACGGCAGGCCCAGGTGCGGGGGTATCTCCGAGAAGGCGACCGCGCGCACGCCGCGCGCCGCGTTGCGGCGGACCTCCTCGGCGGCCAGCCGGGCGTCCCAGAGCGGGATGAGGGTGAGCGGGATGAGCCGGCCCCGGGCGTCGGGGCCGCACCACTCCTCCACCATCCAGTCGTTGTAGGCCCGTACGCACAGGAGCCCCAGCTCACGGTCCTTGGCCTCGGTGAAGGTCTGGCCGCAGAAGCGGGGGAAGGTCGGGAAGCAGAGGGCCGACTGGACATGGTTGACATCCATGTCGGCGAGCCGCTCGGGAACCGAGAAGGAGCCGGGGCGCATCTGCTCGTAGGTGATGACTTCCAGGGTGATCTCGTCGCGGTCGTACCCGACGGCGGTGTCGAGCCGGGTGAGCGGCCGGTGCAGGTCCTCGTACACCCACCAGTCGCCGATCGGGCCGTCGTCGCCCGCGGCCCCCATGACCGGGGCGAACTTGCCGCCGAGGAAGGTCATTTCCTTCAGCGGGGCACGGACGACGCGGGGGCCGGTGTCGCGGTACCTGGACGGGAGCCGGTCCCTCCAGACGTGGGGAGGTTCAACCGTGTGGTCGTCCACCGAGATGATCTTGGGGAAGGTCTCCATGGCTCATACGGTAGCGCTGATCTGACGAACCGTCAGCTAGTTGGTCCGGGATCGGTCATGGACGGGCTGACGTGTGCGCGCAGACAGGGCAGACTGACCCTTACACCGACGGAAGGCAGGGGGACGACAGATGGACGGCGTACCGGCCATCCCTCACCCGCGCAAACACCCCGAGGCCCGTGCGGCTGCCGCCGCGTCCGAAGCCGGCACCGCCGCCCGCCCCACCGGTCCCGTACCGCCGACGGTCGCCGCCGCATCCGGCGAGAGGCACGCCACCACGGCAAGCGGCACCACCGGGCCTGCCCCGACCGCCGAGACCGCCGAGACCGTCGCAGGCGGCACGGCGGGCGAGTCGCGGTTCGCCGTCCTCGGGCCCGTACGCGCCTGGCGGGGCGGCGAAGCCCTGCCCTCCGGCACCCCCCAGCAACGCGCCCTGCTCGCCGCACTCCTGCTGCGCGACGGCCGCACCGCCACCGCACCCGAACTGATCGACGCCATCTGGGGCGAGGACCCGCCGCAGCAGGCCCTCGCCACCATCCGCACCTACGCCTCCCGCCTGCGCAAGGTCGTGGCCCCGGGCCTGCTCGTCACCGAGTCCGGCGGCTACGCCATCCGACTGCGCTCCGCAGCCACCCTCGACCTCGGCGTCGCCCGAAGCCTCGCCGCCGACGCCGAGGGCGCCCGCGCCGCCGGGGACCGCTCCCTCGCCCGCACGCTCCTGGCCCGCGCCCTCGACCTGTGGGAGGGCGAACCCCTCGCCGGGGTCCCCGGCCCGCACGCCGAGACCGAGCGCACCCGGCTCGCCGAATGGCGCCTCCAACTGCTGGAAGCCCGCCTCGACCTGGACCTGGAGGTCGGCCACCACGCCGAGGCCGTCTCCGAGCTCACCGCCCTCACCGCCGCCCACCCGCTGCGCGAACGGCTGCGCGAGCTGCTCATGCTCGCCCTCTACCGCAGCGGCCGACAGGCCGAGGCCCTCGCCGTCTACGCCGACACCCGCCGGCTCCTCGCCGACGAGCTCGGCGTCGACCCGCGTCCCGAACTGGCCGCGCTCCAGCAGCGCATCCTGAACGCCGACGCCGACCTGGCCCGCGCGGAGGACCCCGCCCCGGCAGCCACCGCCACCCAGGTGAGGCCCGCCCAATTGCCCGCGACCGTACCCGACTTCACCGGGCGATCCAGCTTCGTGGCCGAGCTCGGCACGATCCTCTCCGGGGGCGCCCAGGACCAGGTCATGGCCGTCTCCGCGCTCGCCGGCATCGGCGGCGTCGGCAAGACCACCCTCGCCGTCCACGTCGCCCACGCCGCCCGCCCGCACTTCCCCGACGGCCAGCTCTACGTCGACCTCCAGGGCACCGACGCCCGCCCCGCCGAGCCGGAGGCCGTGCTCGGCTCCTTCCTGCGCGCGCTCGGCACCCCCGACACCGCGATCCCCGACTCCCCGGCCGAACGGGCCGCCCTCTACCGCTCCACCCTCGACGGCCGCCGCGTCCTGGTCCTCCTCGACAACGCCCGCGACGCCGCCCAGGTCCGCCCGCTGCTGCCCGGCACCGCCGGCTGCGCCGCCCTCGTCACCAGCCGGGTCCGCATGGCCGGCCTCGCCGGGGCGCATCTCGTCGACCTCGACGTGATGAGTCCGGAGGAGGCGCTCCAGCTCTTCACCCGCATCGTCGGCGAGGAAGGCGTACGCGCCGAACGCCAGGCCGCCCTCGACGTCGTCGGCGCCTGCGGCTTCCTGCCGCTGGCCATCCGCATCGCCGCCTCCCGGCTGGCGGCCCGCCGCACCTGGACCGTCTCCGTCCTGGCCGCCAAGCTCGCCGACGAACGCCGCCGCCTCGACGAACTCCAGGCCGGCGACCTCGCCGTCAAGGCCACCTTCGAGCTCGGCTACGGCCAGCTGGAACCGGCCCAGCAGCGCGCCTTCCGCCTCCTCGGCCTGGCCGACGGCCCGGACATCTCGCTGTCCGCGGCCGCCGCCGTCCTCGACCTGCCCGAGTACGACACCGAGGACCTCCTGGAGGCCTTGGTCGACTGCTCCCTCCTCGAATCCGCCGCGCCCGGCCGCTACCGCTTCCACGACCTCGTCCGCCTCTACGCGCGGGCCTGCGCCGAACGGGACGAGCAGCCCCCGAGCGAACGCGAGGCCGCCCTGGACCGCCTCCTGGACTTCTACCTGGCCACCGCCTCCGGGGTGTACGCCCTGGAACGCCCCGGCGACCGGCTGCCCGCGCACCTGTCCGACACCCACTACCCCGGACTGGTCTTCGCCGAGCCGCGCGCCGCCCTGGACTGGCTGTACACCGAGGCAGGTCCGCTGCTGGCGTGCGTACGCCAGGCCTCCGTACGGGGCGGCGACTCACCGGTGCTGCGCCGGGCCGTCGACCTGCTGTGGGCGGCCAAGGACCTGGCCGAATCGGGGGCCAACTCCAAGCAGTACGAGTCGGCCGCGGCCGCCCTGCGCGACGCCGCCCAAGCCGCCAAGGACCCCTACGCCGAGGGCCGCGCCCGCACCACCCTGACCAACGTGCACCTGGTCGCCGGCCGCTTCGCCGAGGCCGACGACGAAGCCCGCCAGGCCACGGTGCTGGCCCGCGAGGCCGGAGACCCGCTGCCCAGCTGCTGGGCGCCCAACGACCGCGGGATCATCGCGCTCTACGAGGGGCGGAACGCGGACGGCGAGCGGTACCTGCTGGAGGCCATCGAGAACTTCCGCGCCGACGGCAACAACGTCGGCGAGGCGAGCGCCCTGTGCAACCTCTCCCGCATCCACGTGGAACTGGGTCGCCTCACCAGCGCCATAGACCTCGCGCAGCAGGGCATCGCCATCTACGACCGGATGGGCCTGTCCCTACGGCTGGCCAACGGCCGCTACGCGCTCGGCATCGCACTCACCGAGGCGGGCCGGCTCGGCGAGGCCCTCACGCAGCTCACCGAGGCGCTGGCGCTCTTCCACGACAACCGCCAGCCCCTGTGGGAAGGGGTCACCCACTTCCGGCTCGCCGTCGCCCATCTCGCGGCGCGCCGGCCCACCCTGGCCGCGGCGCACGCCGAGCAGGCCATCGCACTGCGCGGCATCGGCGGGGAGTGGCGGCGCGCGACGGTGCTGACGGTGCTGGGCAAGGCGCTGCGGCGGCTGGGGCAGACGGACCGGGCGCGGGCGTGCTGGCGGGACGCGGAGGCGGTCTTCCAGCAGCTCGGTTCGGCCGAACTGGCCGAGGTGCAGACCTTGTTGGCCACAGAGATTGCCGCCTGACCTGCGAAGACGCCGGTTGAACGAGGCGTTCATCGTTCGTTTATCGCCGAACGGCACGATAGGTGCATCGACCCGGTGCGTCGGGGGACATCCGGGCCGTTTGGAAGGATCACCCGTTCGGCGGTCATCGGGGGAATCGCCGAACGGGTCCCACCCATCCATCAGGAGAACCGATGACGACGAACGAGAACATCCTGCCGAACGACGGCACCGTCAAGCCGCTCGACAACCACGCCTCGGGCGCCGAGATCGAGACCCTGGACAACCACGCGTCGGGCATCGAGATCAAGCCGCTGGCCGACGACCCGTCCGAGGGCGAGGAGATCCGGACGCTGGACAACCACGCGTCCGGTCCGCGCCCGTAGGCAGCACACGACGTACGGGGGAGCCCACGGGGGAAACGGGGGCTCGGGGGAACAACGGGGGAACGGCGGTCGCGGTGGCCCGGAGGGGGAGCCACCGCGACCGCCGCACACGTATGCCGGGACGGATCCGGGCGGGCATAGGCTGGAGGCGTGTTCTCCTCCTACGGGCCGAGCGTCCGCGAACTGGCAGTGCAGGGCCTCTCCTCCGTCGAGCGGGGCTACGACCTGCTCGCACCGAAGTTCGACCACACCCCCTTCCGCACGCCGGACCGGATGCTCGACGCCGTCGAGGAGACCCTCGCCCAGCGGGAGGGCGGTTTCGGCGCCGGCCTGGACATGTGCTGCGGCACGGGTGCCGGAACCACCATGCTGCGGCGGCTGTGCCGGGACCGGGTCACCGGGGTGGACCTCAGTGCGGGCATGCTCGCCGAGGCCCGGCGCACGCACGCGGACGACGACCGGGTGGACTTCGTACGGGCCGACGCGCGGGCCCTCCCGCCAGAACTCTCGGACCGCTACGACCTGGCCGTCAGCTTCGGGGCCTTCGGTCACTTCCTGCCCTCCGAACGGCCCGCCCTCTTCTCGGAGGTGCACGCGGCGCTGCGCGGGGGCGGGCTCTTCGCCTTTCCGATCGGCGCCCCGATCCCGCCGAGCTCTCCGGTGTGGTGGGCGGTGGCGGGTTTCGACGCCGCGATGCGGGTGCGCAACGCGGTGTGGCGGCCACCGTTCGTCATGTACTACCGGACCTTCCCGCTGAGCGGGGTGCGTGCCGACCTGCGGGCCTGCGGCTTCACGGTGGAGACGGTCCCGCTGGAGCACTTCGGCCGCCGGCCCGACGGGGCTCCGCGCTGGCGGCTGGTGCTGGCCCGCCGCTCCTGAGAGTCGCGGAACGGCTGCGGCACCATCGGGACACCCGGCACAATCTGTGAGGAACCGCCAGGCGTCCTGCGCGCCAACCCCCCTCCCTGGAGCAGCCGGTGTCGTCACAGGACATGCTCATAGCGATCACTCCGGAGCAGGCCGCCCACGGCGCGATCGTCTCCGTGGAGCTGCCGTCCGGACCGGTCCGCGTGCGGATACCGCCCTGCCGGCACGGCGACCTCGTCAAGGTCCGGGTCGGCACCGAGGAGGTGCGGCTGCGCATCCACGTGTCCGGGGCCGGCGTGGCCTGGATCGCGGGGGCCGGCGGCATCATTCCTCCGCCCGCGGGGGACCCGGCACCGCAGCGGCCCGCGCCGGCCCCGCAGACGGGCGGCGGGCGCGGCTGCCTGGTGGGGCTCGCCGTCGCGGCACTGCTGGTCATCGGCTTCTTCCTGCTCCGTGACGGCGACGGCGGCGACGACGCGAAGCCCGCCGGCGACGCGACCCCCACCTGGTCCTCCTCCGGGAGCCCCTCCCCCACCCCCTCACCCCGGACATCGGATCCCGAGACCACCGAGACCACCCCGTACGACTCCGGGCCGAGCGAGGAGCCGAGCGAGGAGCCGAGCGAGGAGCCGAGCGAGGACCCGAGCCCCGAACCCACACCGTTCGACCGGGGCACCTGCCTCAACGGGCAGTTGCCCGACTCGACGACGCCCCGCAGCGTCAGCGGCGTCGAGGAGGTGCCCTGCTCGGCGTCCGACGCGCACTACCGGGTGATCGAGAGCATCCCCGGCACCTCGGACCTGGACCGGTGCAGCGGCAACCCCAGGACCCAGTACGCCTTCTCCTACCGCTACCTGCGCGGCTCGATCGTCCTCAACCAGTACGTCTACTGCCTGGTCGGCATCGGCTCCTACGCCCGCTGACCCGGGCCCGGCCCCGGGTCGGCGGCCCCGGCCCTCACGGGCGGGCGCGGAGTTCGCGTTTGAGGACCTTGCCACCGGCGTTGCGCGGGAGTTCGGTGACGAATTCCACCGCGCGCGGGACCTTGTAGTTGGCCATCTCCCGCCGGGACCAGGCGATCAGGTCGTCGGCGGTGAGTGTGGAGCCGGGGCGCCGGACTGCGTAGGCCTTGCCGACCTCACCCAGGCGCGGATCGGGCACCCCGACGACCGCCACGTCCGCGATGTCCGGGTGCAGGCCGAGGAGTTGCTCTATCTCGGCCGGGTAGGCGTTGAAGCCCCCGACGATGAACATGTCCTTGATCCGGTCGGTGATGCGCAGGTTCCCGTCTCCGTCGAGGACGCCCACGTCCCCGGTGCGCAGCCAGCCGTCCGGGGTGATCGCCGCCGCCGTCCCGTCAGGGTCCTCGAAGTAGCCCTGCATGACGTGGTGGCCGCGGACCGCGATCTCGCCGGGCCGTCCGGCCGGCAGGGGCCGCCCGTCGCCGTCCAGGACCGCGACCTCCGTGTCCGGAATGGGCCGGCCGGAGGTGGCGGAGACGACCTCGGCCGGGTCGCCCCGCCGGCACATCGTGACGATGCCTCCCGCCTCGGAGAGCCCGTAGGCGGTGAGGACGGTGGGGATGCGCAGCTCGCCGCGCAGGCGCTCGACGAGCCGGAGCGGGACCACGGCCGCGCCGGTGACGACGAGCCGCAGGGCGGACAGGTCGTGGTGGGCGCGCTGCGGGTGGTCCAGGAGGGACTGGTGCAGGGTTGGCGGCCCGGGCAGCACGGAGATCCGCTCCGCGGCGACGTTGGCGAGGACGGTGTCCGCGTTGAAGACGGGCTGCGGGACCATCGTCGCCCCGCGCATCAGGCAGGCGATGATCCCGGCCTTGTAGCCGAAGGTGTGGAAGAAGGGGTTCACGATCAGGTAGCGGTCGCCCTCGCGGAGTCCCGCGAGCTCGCTCCACACGTCGTAGCAGCGCAGGGACTGGGCGTGGGTGATGACCGCGCCCTTGGGGCTGCCGGTGGTGCCCGAGGTGAAGATGATGTCGGAGGGGGCGTCGGGGCTGATGGCGTCGGCGCGCTCGCGCACCGCCTCCGACGTGATCCGGTCCCCGCCCGCGAGGAAGTCCTTCCAGGTGCGGAAGGAGTCGGGGGCGTCCTCGGCGAGGACGACGACCTGTTCCAGGTGCGGCAGTCCGGGCAGGGGCCCCCGGCCGGGCCCCTCGGCGGCGGCCCGACGCAGCGAGGCGACGTAGGAGGTGCCGAGGAAGGCGCCGGTGACGAAGAGCAGCCGGGCCCGGCTGCGCCGCAGGACGTAGGCGGCTTCCGTGCCCTTGTAGCGGGTGTTGAGGGGGACCAGGACGGCACCCGCCGAGACCGCGCCGAGCGCGGAGACGATCCAGTCGAGGGTGTTGGGCGCCCACACGGCCACCCGGTCGCCCGGCTCCACCCCGGCGGCCACACAGGCCGCCGCGGCGCGCTCGACGCGCTCCCCGAGCTGCGCGTATCCGATCCGGACGCGCCCGTCGACGACGGCTTCGAGGTCGCCGTACCGTGCCGATGCCGACCGGACGAGCCCCGCGATGGTGCCCCAGCGCAGGTCTCCGCGCGGGTCCTCGCCCACGCCCGCGGGCGCGTCCTCGCGTACATGCCCGCGCAGCCCGTCGTCGCCCATGCGTGCCACCCTCCCGCGAACCCAGTAGCTGACTAACCGTCAGATTAGCTGTAGCCTTCGCGCCTGTCAGTACTGGCGCACTCCCCGGAGGTGGCGATGGCGGCAACGCTCAAGGACGCTACGGCGATAGTCGGCATCGGCCAGACCGCCTTCGCCAGACGACTGCCGCAGTCCGAGAAGGAACTGGCCTGCCGGGCGATCCTGGCCGCACTCGCCGACGCCGGCATCGACCCCGGCGAGGTGGACGCCTTCTCCTCCTACACCATGGAGGAGACCGACGAGGTCGAGGTCGCCAAGGCCATCGGCGCCGGCGACGTCACCTTCTTCTCCAAGATCGGCTACGGGGGCGGCGGTTCCTGTGCCACGGTCGGCCACCTCGCCGCCGCCGTGGCCACCGGCCAGGCCACCGTCGGGGTCGCCTGGCGCTCCCGCAAACGCGGCTCCGGCCCCCGCCCCTGGAAGAACACCGCCGTCCAGCTGCCCACCCCCGGCCAGTGGACCCGGCCCTTCGGCCTGCTCCGCCCCGCCGACGAGATCGGCATGCTGGCCCGCCGCTACATGCACGAGTACGGCGCAACCCGCGACCACCTCTTCAACGTGGCCATGGCCTGCCGCAACCGGGCCAACGAGAACCCCGCCGCGATGATGTACGAACGCCCGCTGACCCGCGAGATGTACATGACCTCCCGCATGATCAGCGACCCGCTCTGCCTCTTCGACAACTGCCTGGAGACCGACGGCGCACTGGCCTGCGTGATCGTCTCCGCCGAACGGGCCCGCGACTGCCGCCACCGGCCGGTCTACGTCCACTCCGCCGCCCAGGGCCTGCCCGCCCAGCACCACGGCATGGTCAACTACTGGAACGACGACCCCCTGTCCGGGCCCGCCTGGACCGCCGCCCGCCACCTGTGGAAGCAGGCCGACTTCGGCCCCCAGGACGTGGACGTCGCCCAGATCTACGACGCCTTCACCCCGCTCATCCCGCTCTCCCTGGAGGGCTACGGCTTCTGCGGGCGCGGCGAGGGCGCCGCCTTCACCGAGGGCGGCGCCCTGGAGCTCGGCGGCCGGCTTCCCCTCAACACCGGCGGCGGCGGACTGTCCGAGGCGTACGTACACGGCTTCAACCTGATCAACGAGGGCGTCAAGCAGCTGCGCGGCACCTCCACCGCCCAGGTGCCGGACGCCGCGACCTGCCTGGTGACGGCGGGCGAAGGCGTCCCGACGTCCGCGATCCTGCTGAGGAGCTGACCCGCCGATGACCCCCGCACCCGAAGCCGCCGCGTCCGCGGACGCCCTGCTCCTGCCCGTGCCCGACGAGGACGGCGCCCCCTTCTGGGAGTACGCCGCCCGCGGCGAGCTGCGCGTCCAGGCCTGCGCCGCCTGCGGCAGGCTCCGCTTCCCGCCCCGCCCTTGTTGCCCGCACTGCCGGTCCTTCGACAGCGAGTGGCGCCGCATGAGCGGCCGCGGCCGCATTTGGTCCTACGTCCGGCCCCACCCGCCGCTGCTGCCCGCCTACGCCGCGCAGGCCCCGTACAACGTGGTCCTCGTCGAACTCGCCGACGCCCCGCACATCCGACTCGCCGGGAACCTGGTGACCTCCGCCGACGCCCCCCTCGACTCCATGGACCCGGCCCGGCTGCGCATCGGCGCACGGGTCCAGGTGACCTTCACCGAGACGGGCGGAATGACCGTGCCCCGCTGGCTCCTGGAGAAGTCGTGACGCTGCGCGTGGAACGGGATGGGGCCACCGGGGTCGCGGTGGTCACCCTGGACCGGGAGCACCGGCACAACGCCGTCGACCTGGCCACCGCCGCCGAGCTGGGCGAGGCGTGGCGCGAACTCCGCTTCGCCGAGGAGGTCCGGGCGGTCGTGCTGACCGGCGCCGGAAGGGCCGCCTTCTGCACCGGCATCGACCGCGGCGCCGAGGTGCCGCAGCCCGCCTCCCCCTACTCCGCCGACGACCCTCTGATCGCGATCGGCCCGAAGTCCTGCGACCTGTGGAAGCCGGTCGTCGCCGCCGTCAACGGCATGGCCTGCGGCGGGGCCTTCTACCTGCTGGGCGAGTCGGAGTTCCTCATCGCCTCCGAGACGGCCACCTTCTTCGACCCGCACACCACCTACGGGATGGTCAGCGCCTACGAGGCCGTCCACATGGCACAACGCATGCCCTTCGGCGAGGCCGCCCGGATGTCCCTGATGGGCACGGCCGAACGCCTCTCCGCCCGTCGCGCCCACGAGATCGGCCTGGTCTCGGAACTGGCCGCGCCGGACGGACTGCTCCCGGCGGCCTTGCAGGCGGCGCAGACCCTGGCCGGCTTCCCGACCCGGGCCGTGCAGGGCACCGTACGGGCCCTGTGGTCGGCGAAGCAGGCCGCCCTCCAGCAGGCCCTCGCACAGGCTCCGGCCCTGATCGCCCTGGGGAACCTGCCACCACGACGACAGGCGGAACTCTTCGCGGACCGCCGCACGGCCCCCGAACCCCGACTGCGCTGACGCGTCCGCCCGAAGGAGGGTCTCCCGTGTGTCTCCCAGGGCCCCGGCACCGCGCCGCGTGATACTCGGCTGGTGCTGAGAACCCTCCGTGACCGCATGCTGCCGGACCGCCAGCGAAGATCTCTGGAGGATCTGGAGGAGGACCTCGACCTGTCGCAGGGGGACCGGCAGGCGAAACAGTCCGCGTTCTGGACCATGCTGTTCCTGTCGGCGGTGATCGCGGCCGGCGGAGTGCTGACCGACTCCACCGCCACGGTGATCGGGGCGATGATCATCGCCCCGCTGTCCACGCCGATCATGGGCATCGCACTGGGCGCGGTGCAGCGGAGGCGTTCCACCGCGCTCCTGTTCGTGGCCTCGGGATGCCTGCTGGTGACGGCCGTCGGCATGCTGGCGTCGCTGGTGGTGCCCTCCTCCTTCGACCTGCTGTCGGACAGCCAGATCTCCAGCCGCACCTCCCCCGGGCTGTTGGACCTGGTCGCCGCGCTCGCCACCGGCTTCGCCGGCGCTGTCGCCCTCGCCCGCAAGGACGTCGCGGCCGTCCTGCCCGGGGTGGCGATCGCCATCTCGCTGGTGCCACCGCTGGTGGTGACCGGAGTCTGCGCCGGACAGGCCGCGTGGTGGCTGGCCCTGGGCTCGTTCGTCCTGTTCGTCTCCAACCTGCTCGCCCTGGTCTTCGCGGGCATGGTGGTGTTCGGCGCGCTCGGATACGCGACGGCCGGCCGGCGGGGCGAGACGGGTTCGACGCGCAGGACCTACCTGGCGCTCGGCCTGCTGTTCGCCGCGGTCGGCCTTCTGCTGGGAGCGAACACGGTGGGTACCGTTCTCGTGAACCTGTGGACCACACGCGCCACGAACGCCGCCGCGGCCTGGCTGGCCGGAACGCCCGGCGCCTCCGTCCAGAGCGTCACGGCCCAGTCCCAGACCCTCTACATCCAGGTCCGCTCGCCCGGGGAGCTGCCCCCGGTCGACTCGCTCCTGGCCGACCTCCAGGGGCAGGTACCGGACGGTGTGCCGGTGGTGGTGGTGACCACCCAGGGCCGCCAGATCCAGGCCGGGCACGTCGGTAGCTGAGGCAGGGACCCGAGTACGGGGAAACGGCGGCGGCCCCGGCCCCCGAGCGGGGGCGGGGCCGACCGGCCGGGCAGGCGGGTGTGATCAGGCCTCGACGACGCCGGAAGCGGCGATCTCGACCTTGCCCTTGGGGGCGCCGGACTGGGAGCCCAGGGCCTCGATCTGGTCGACGAGCTCCTGGCCCGAGACGACCTCGCCGAAGACGACGTGCTTGCCGTCGAGCCACGAGGTGACGACCGTGGTGATGAAGAACTGCGAGCCGTTGGTGTTGCGGCCGGCGTTCGCCATCGACAGCAGGTAGGGGCGGTCGTGCTTCAGCTGGAAGTTCTCGTCCTCGAACTTCTCGCCGTAGATGGACTTGCCGCCGGTGCCGTTGTGGTTGGTGAAGTCACCGCCCTGGAGCATGAACTGGGGGATGATGCGGTGGAAGCCAGAGCCCGCGTAGCCGAAGCCGTTCTGGCCGGTGGCCAGCTCACGGAAGTTGCGCGCCGTCTTCGGGACGACGTCGTCGTACAGCTTGAAGACGATGCGGCCCGCGGGGGCGCCGTTGATGTTGATGTCGAAGTAGACGTTGCTCATGGGGTCCATCCTGTCACTCCCGGTGCGGTGCGCTACCCGGCGGGGCCCGACCCGGCCCCCGCCGGGGTCACCCGCCCGTACGGGTGCCCGTGCCCTTCGCCGCATCCAGGGCGTACACGCAGCGGTCCTTGCTGCACGCGTACACCACGCCCGCCTCCGCGACCGGGGCGCCCGTGATCTCGCCGCCCGTGGCCAGCTTCCAGCGGAGCTGGCCGCCCGCGGCGTCCAGCGTGTACAGGCAGTGGTCGGCCGACCCGAAGTGCACCCGGCCGTCCGCGACCGCCGGCAGGCCCGTGATCTCGCCGCCCGCCGCGAACCGCCACTTCGGGGTGCCGGTGACCGCGTCGAGCGTGTAGAGCGCGCTGCCCGCCCCCAGGTGGACGTTGCCGCCCACCACCAGCACCGGGTCGGAGGACTGCCGCGACTCCGTCGCGATCCGCCAGCGGTCCTGGCCGGTGACCGCGTCGAGGGCGTAGACGGTGCCCAGGTAGTCGGCGAGGTAGACCCCGCCGCCCGTGACGGCCGCACCCGGCGCGAAGGCCGGCGGAGCCAGGAAGACCGCGGGGGCCTCGAAGTGCCAGCGGACCCGGCCGGAGGCCCGGTCCACGGAGATCACCCGGGTGCCGGCCGCGACGTACACGTTGCCGTCGGGAGCGGGGGCGACCCGTACGGGCACGTTCCCGCAGGAGGCGGCGTCGCCGATCGGGTACGACCAGGCCTCCCGGCCGCTGCGGGCGTCCAGGGCGCGCAGCCGCGCGTCCTGCCACACGTACACCGTGCCCTCGTGGAGGACGGGGGCCGCCTCCGGGGTCTCGAAGTCGCTCTGCGCGCCGGTCAGCTCCCACAGCTTCTGGCCGCTGGACGCCTCCCAACCCTGTACACCACCGCCGCGCGTGGCGGTGACGACCGTGCCGTGCTCGGCGCGCACGGCGTACACCCAGGCATCGGTGGACAGCCGCCACCGCTCGGAGCCGTCGGTGGCGTCGAGCGCGTAGAGGGAGGGCCCGTCGGAGGCGTGGATCCGGCCGTCGGCGACGGCCATGGACCAGGCGACGTCGCGGGTCTTGAACTGGCGGCGGCCGCTGGCCACGTCCAGCGCGTGCACCTCGAAGGAAGTCACGTACAGCAGGTTGCCGGCGACGGCCGGGGTGCCCCAGACCTCGTTCGACATGCGGAAGCGCCAGGGCCGCCAGCGGCCGCTGTCCGGGGCCGCGCCCGGTCCCGGGACGGACGGGGTGACCGGTCCACCGGCCGGGGAGGGCGCCGACCCGTCGGGCGGGCGCACCCAGCCGGTCGCCGCGTCCGCGGCGGGGGTGTGCGCCGCCGACGCCGAGGCCGTCGCGAACGGGCCGGGCCCGATCGGCACCGGCGAGCCGCCCAGCCGCACCGGCTCGCCCGAAGGCACCGCGGAGCGCGGCGGATGGTGCGGACGCTGCGGCACGGCCTGGCCGGTGCGCGGGTCCACCCAGCCCTCGGCGCCCCGCGGGCGGCGCTGCGTGGCCTGCTCGGACGCGGGCCCGCGGGCCCCGGCGCCGCCGCCCCGGCCGTCACGGCCGGGTGCGGGCACGGCGACGGCCGTGCGGTTCCCCGCGCGCCGGGCCTCGATCATCGCGACGGCCCGCGTCGGCAGCCACGCCGAGGCGGTACCGCTGTCGTCGCCGCCGTCGAAGAGGTGCGGGGCCAGCTGCGCCTGCAGGTCGGCCGGGGTCGGCCGCAGCGAGGCGTCCATCTGCATGCAGGATTCGATCAGCGGCCGCAGCTCCTCCGGGAGCCCCTCCACGTTCGGGCCCTCGCGCAGCAGCATGAAGACCGTCTCGACCGGGTTCGCCCCGTGGTAGGGCGGGTGCCCGGTCGCTGCGAAGACCAGCGTGGAGCCGAGCGAGAAGACGTCGCTGGCGCCCTTGACGCTGCGGGAGTCCTTCGCCTGCTCGGGCGACATGTAGGCGGGGGTGCCGACGGCGACGTTCGTCATGGTCAGGCGGGTGTTCGAGACACCGCTCGCGATACCGAAGTCGATCACGCGCGGGCCGTCCTCGACGACGAGCACGTTGGACGGCTTCAGGTCGCGGTGGACGAGCCCGGCGCCGTGGATGGACTGCAGGGCCTCGGCGATGCCGGCGGCGAGCCACCGTACGGCCTGGGCGGGCATGGGCCCGCACTCGTTGACGATCTCCTCCAGGGAGGGCGCCGGGACGTACGCGGTGGCCAGCCACGGCACGGCGGCCCGCGGATCGGCGTCGACCACGGCCGCGGTGTAGAAGCCGGACACGGCGCGCGCCGCCTCCACCTCGCGGGTGAACCGCACGCGGAAGAGTTGGTCCTCGGCGAGCTCGGTGCGCACCGTTTTGATCGCGACTCGCCGTCCGGACGCGGACCGTGCGAGATAGACCAGCCCCATGCCGCCGGCGCCGAGCCGTCCCAGCACCTCGAAGGGGCCGATCCGTCTCGGGTCGTGCTGCGTCAGCTGCTCCACCACTCGCCTCCACACCTCCCCGTACGGGCCACGCACCGGGCCCGCTCCCACCGGCACAGCGCCCTGCCCGGTGCAGCGTCTCATCCCGGGGCGCAGCCCGGGTCGCGCAACCCCGATTCTGTCAGGCCCGAACGGGGTCCGGCCCCGGCACGGCGAGCAGCCCGGTGTGATCTGCCCGGCGATCCGTCCGGCGATCCGTCCGCGGCGCCTACGCGTCCGCCTCGGCGCGGGGCTGCGACAGGAGCCCGAAGACCGCTCCCTGATTGTCCGCGACGACCGCGATCCGGCCGTAGGGGGTGTCGAACGGGTCCGCGGTGACCCGGCCGCCGAGCCGCTGCACCGTGGCCACGGACCGGTCGCAGTCCGGGACGGCGAAGTAGACGAGGAAGTGCGCCGGCATGATCTCCGGGAAGGCGTCCGTGATCAGGCTGCGCCCGAGGACGGCGGTGTCGGTGCCGGGCGCCTTGCCCGGCGGCGACCAGATGCGGTACTCGACGCCGGCGTCGTCCTGGTCCTGCGGCACGTAGCCGAAGACCTTCGCGTAGAAGACGTCCACGGCGTCGCGCGCCCGTGTGTAGACCTCGCTCCAGCAGTACGTGAAGGGCTCCTGCTGGGCCTCGAAGCCGTGGTGCGTGCCGGGCTGCCACAGTCCGAAGACGGCCCCGCCGGGGTCGGCGGCCATCGCGGCCGTGCCGTACGGGCCGACCGGCATCGGGTCCATCACCATCTGGCCGCCGGCGGCGCGGATGCGCTGGGCGCAGGCGTAGGCGTCGGCGGTGTAGAGATAAACGCCCCAGACCGTCGGCATCCGGCCGTCGGGCTTGGGGGCGAGGGCCGCAACGTTGCGGCCCTGGCTGTAGGCCTGCGTGTAGTGGCCGTATTCGGCCCCCGCGCTGTCCGCGAAGGTCCACCCGAAGAGCTCACCGTAGAACCGCTTGCCCGCCTCGACGTCCGGAAGCGAGGCGTCCACCCAGCAGGGTGCGCCTTCCACGAATGCGGCCATGGGCCTGGTTCCTTCCGTTCTGCGGGGGTGTGTACCCTCCCACCTCTCCCAGCCATGATCCGCCCGAAAACTTGTCCACAGCCTGTTGATAAGACTATTCGGGGGAAATCCCGCGGAACGGGGCGACACGCCCGGACCGCGACCGGGCGGCGACGACGGGCCGCCCACGGGGCGGATCCGGCCGGAATTCGCCTGCGCGGCCGCCCGGGACGGCGCACCGCCCAGGCCAGGGAGCCCGTAACCCCATTTGCAGGCGGCCGAATAGCGCGCCGATCCCCCCTCGGTAAGCTGACGGCATGACAGGACAAGTACGCACCGTCGACGGGCGTGTCGCCGGCCGGCGCGGCCAGGCGACGCGGCAGAAACTGCTCGACTGCCTCAGCGAGATGCTCAGCTCCTCGCCGTACCGCGACGTCAAGGTGATCGACGTCGCCCGCAAGGCCGGTACCTCCCCCGCGACCTTCTACCAGTACTTCCCGGACGTCGAGGGCGCCGTCCTGGAGATCGCCGAGCACATGGCCGCCGAGGGCGCGCAGTTGACGTCGCTCGTCGAGGGTCGGACCTGGGTCGGCAAGTCAGGGTGGGCAGCCGCCGAGGAACTCGTCGACGGCTTCCTGGAGTTCTGGCGCCGCAACGACGCGATCCTGCGTGTGGTCGACCTCGGCGCGGCCGAGGGCGACAAGCGGTTCTACAAGATCCGCATGAAGATCCTGAACTCGGTCACCAACTCCCTCACGGAATCGGTGAAGGAGCTCCAGGCCAAGGGCAAGGTCGACAAGGACGTCAGCCCCGCCGCGATGGCCGGTTCGCTGGTCGCGATGCTGGCCGCGGTCGCCTCGCACCAGAAGGGCTTCCAGACCTGGGGCGTCAAGCAGGCCGAACTCAAGCCGAACCTGGCCCTGCTCGTCCACCTCGGCATCACGGGCAAGAAGCCCACCAGGTAACGGCGGACCCGCTCCGGGTCCGCCGCCCCGGGCCGGCTCCGCGCCGGCACCACGCCGCCATCCGCCCGGGATCAGCGACGCTCCAGGCGGAACAGCCGGATCTCACGCTCGATGCGTGCCTGGTACGTCGCGTACGGCGGCCAGAACCCCAGCACCGCCCGCCACACCGCGGCGCGCTCCTCACCCGTCAGCAGCCGGGCCCGTACGGCTATGTCCCTGCCGCGCCAACTCACTTCCGCATCAGGGTGTTTGAGCAGGTTCCCGGTCCATGCCGGGTGCCCGGGGCGGCCGAAGTTGGACCCGATGAGGATCCAGCTCGTCCCGCCGTCCTCCGGCATGCACGCGAGGGGCGTGGTACGCGGTTCGCCGCTCCGGGCGCCCTTGGCGGTGAGGACCACGCCCGGCAGCATCCGCGCGCTCAGCATGACCCTGCCGCGAGTGAGCCGGTGCACCGCCTTGTCCACGGCGGGAATGAAGTGCGGTGCGATCTTGGCGAACAGCACGGTCGAGGAGACCTTCTGCATCAGCTTGACGCCGGGAGCCACACGAGCCATCAGACGGCCACCTTCTGCGGTGCGGGCGGGGACGCTTCGGGAGCTGCGGCGGCGGGCGCGACGGCGGGCGCGGTGGACGGTGCGGGCGCGAACAGGCCCGCACGGTCCGCGGCGTGTGCGCGCAGCCGGTGCACCGGGCCGAACAGCAGCTCGTCGGAGGCCGCCCGCTTGAAGTAGAGGTGCGCGTCGTGCTCCCAGGTGAAGCCGATGCCGCCGTGCAGCTGGATCGCCTCCCCCGCCGCCGCCCTGAGCGCCTCCAGGGCCTGGGCGAGCGCGAGGCCGCCCTGGTCCGGGTCCCAGGCGGCGTAGTAGGCCGCCGAGCGGGCCGCCTGCACCTGCACGTACAGGTCGGCGAGCCGGTGCTTGACGGCCTGGAAGGAGCCGATCGTCCGACCGAACTGCTCGCGCTCGCGCACGTACTCCACGGTGCGCGCGAGCGCCCGGCCGGCCGCCCCGACCGCCTCGGCGGCCAGCACGGCGGAGGCGGTGCGCCCGGTCGCGGCGAGGGCCCCGAGCACGTCGGCGTCCCGCCCCTGCTCGCCGATCAACTCCGCCGGAACGTCCCGCAGCTGGATCCGGGCCTGCGGACGGGTCTCGTCGAGCACGGCCTGCCGGGACCGCACGAGGCCGGGCGCATCCTCCCGTACCAGGAACAGCAGGGTGCGGCCGTGCGCGAACCCGCCGGCGTGGGCGGCGACCAGGAGCAGCGGGGCACTGTGCCCGTCGAGCACCTGGGCGACTTCCCCGTACAACCGCCAGCCCTCACCGACGGCGCCGGCGCGGGCCTGGACCCCGCCGGCCCGGCCGCCGCCGCACCAGTGGCCCGCGGCGTCCTCTCCGGTCAGCGCGAGGGCGGTGGCCAGCGCCGGACCCGGTACGGCGAGCGCGGCGGTCAGCCCGCCCGAGGCCAGCGCCGGGAGCAGCGCCGAACGCTGGGCGCCGCTGCCGAGCGCGGCGATCAGGGGCGCGCACAGCACGGCGGTGGCCAGCAGCGGCGAGGGGAGCAGTGCCCGTCCGGTCTCCTCGCAGGCCAGGGCCAGGTCGGCCGGACCGCAGCCGGCCCCGCCGTACTCCTCGGCGACGGCGATGCCCGGCAGGCCGAGCTGCCGGGAAAGCTGCTGCCACAGGTCGCCGTCATAGCCGGCGGTGGTGCGGACGGCGGCCTTGACCTCGCCGGGTCCGCAGCGTTTGCCCAGGATCTCGCGCAGGGTACGCCGTATCTCGTCCTGCTCCGCGGTGAAGGCGGCATCCATCGTCGGGCTCCTCCCCGTATCTGACGGGCCGTCATGTTAGGGCGCCGGGCGGCAGATGCACAGGGGGCGGCGAGACCGGCTTGCCGGGGCGGGGGAAGGTGGGCGGCGGGCCCCGTGGAGCCGGCGGGGGCTGGTATCTGACGATACGTCAGATGTACCGTTCTCGCATGTCTGGACTCACACCTGGAACCGCCCTCCGGCCCCGCCGACGGGTCGCGGTGGTCGGCGTCGCCCTCTCGGACTGCGGCCGGGTGGACGGCCCCACCCCCTACGCCCTGCACGCACAGGCCGCCCGGCGCGCCCTGGCCGACTCAGGCCTCGACCGCTCCGCCGTCGACGGCTTCGCCTCGGCCGGCCTCGGCACGCTCGCCCCGGTCGAGGTGGCCGAGTACCTCGGCCTGCGCCCCACCTGGGTCGACTCCACCTCCGTGGGCGGCTCGACCTGGGAGGTCATGGCCGCGCACGCGGCGGACGCGATCGCCGCCGGCCACGCCGAAGCCGTCCTACTGGTCTACGGCTCCACGGCCCGCGCCGACATCAAGGCCCGGCGCCGCACCTCGAACCTCTCCTTCGGGGCGCGGGGACCGCAGCAGTTCGAGGTCCCGTACGGCCACACCCTGATCTCCAAGTACGCCATGGCCGCCCGCCGCCACATGCACCAGTACGGAACGACCCTGGAACAGCTCGCCTCGGTCGCCGTCCAGGCCCGGGCGAACGCGGCGACCAACCCCGACGCGATGTTCCGCGACCCGATCACCGTCGACGACGTCCTGTCCGGCGAGATGATCGCCGACCCCTTCACCAAGCTGCACTGCTGCATCCGCTCGGACGGCGGCTGCGCGGTGCTCCTGACCTCGGAGGACCACGTACCCGACACCGCGAAGGCACCGGTGTGGATCCTGGGGGCGGGCACCTCCGTCTCCCACACCACCATGTCGGAGTGGGAGGACTTCACCGTGTCCCCCGCCGCCGTCTCGGGCCGTATCGCCTTCGAGCGGGCGGGGCTCACGCCCGCGGACGTGGACCTCGCGGAGATCTACGACGCCTTCACCTACATGACCCTGGTGACCCTGGAGGACCTCGGCTTCTGCCCGAAGGGCGACGGCGGGGCCTTCGTGGAGAAAGGCCGCCTGCTGCGCGACGGGGAGCTCCCGGTCAACACGGACGGGGGCGGCCTCTCGGCCTGTCACCCGGGCATGCGGGGCCTGTTCCTCCTGGTCGAGGCCGTCCGCCAACTACGCGGCGAGGCCGGAGCCGGGCAGGTCACCAAACCCGGCGGCCGCCTCCCCGAAGTCGCCCTGACGTCGGGCACGGGCGGCTGGTTCTGCTCCTCGGGCACGGTACTGCTGGGGCGGGAGTAGGGGACACGACCGGTCCCTGACCACCGCCCCAGCGCAACACCGCCCACCGAAGCCCCAGCCCCACCTCCCGCAAGCCCCCGCCCCGCGGGATGCGCTCCCGAAGCCGCCCGGGGCTTCTACTTGTCCTCCGCCAGCGTGTCGGCCACGAGGGCGTTGGCGTGGCCGTGGCCCAGGCCGTGCTCCGTCTTGAGCCAGGAGACGAGCTCCATGTGCCTGGTCAGCGGCGAGGACCTGATGAGGTCCTTCCACTCGGCGATCGGTCGGCCGTACTTCTTCTCGATCGACGGGAAGTAGCTGGCGGGGCCCTTCGCGGTGTCGGCCATGACGTGTCTCCTTCGTTGCGGTGCCGTCGTAGGTACGACCGTCGGCGGAGCGGAAACAGAGCGCCGATCCGACGTGACCTGCGTCACGCGCAGGGCCGCACGCCCGGCCCCTCCGGGATCGACCCTCGACCGGCGCACCGCCCGCTTCGGCCGGACCGCGTGACCGCACCGTCCCGGGGTCCGGTCGCGCTTAGCCTGGGCGCCATGAGCAGCAACGCAGCCAGTGACAAGAGTGGTGACGAGGCGGGCCGCGCGGTCGGCGGGGAGGAGTTCCGTACCGTCCTGCACGCCCTGCGCGTGTGGGACTCCCCGCTCCCCGGGTTCGACACCGCGGCGGCTCCGGGCGAGCCGGTGGCGCTGTTCCGGGAGTGGTTCGTGCACGCCGCTCGGGCCGGGCAGCCGGAGCCGCACACGATGAGCCTGGCCACGGTGGACGGCGAGGGGCGGCCCGACCTACGGACGCTGATGCTGCACGACGTCGATGCGCGGGGCTGGCACTTCGCCTCGCACGCCACGAGCGCCAAGGGCGTGCAGTTGGCGGCGCGTCCGGAGGCCGCGCTTGGTTTCTACTGGCCGTCGGTGGGCCGACAGGTCCGGGTGCGGGGCGAGGTCACCGCATGCGGCCCGGAGGAGAGCCGGGCGGACCTGGCGGTCCGTTCGCGCGGCGCGCTCGCGGCGGCGCTCACGGGGCGGCAGAGCGAGGTGTTGGGGTCCGTGGAGGAGCTGGTACGGGCCTCGACGGCCGCCTGGGAGCGGGCCGGATCGGAGCCGGACGCGCCGGCTCCGACCTGGACGCGGTACGTACTGGCCCCCGTCGAGGTGGAGTTCTTCCAGGGCGACGCGGCCCGCAGGCACATCCGTCTGCGCTACCGGCGCACGGCGGGCGGCTCCTGGGCGCGCGAGCTGCTCTGGCCCTGAGCGGGCCGGAAGACCGCGACCCGCACCCCGTCCGCCGCCTCGCGGAAGGTGACCGTCAGGGGCATGCCGATGCGCAGGTCGGCCGCCTCGCAGTCGACCACCTCGGTCATCATCCGCGGGCCTTCGGCCAGGTCGACGACGGCCGCCGTGTAGGGGACGCGCGTGCCGAACGGAGGGAGGTCGTTGCGGTGGATCACCGACCACGTGTAGAGGGTGGCCCGGCCGCTCGCGGTCTCCCAGGCCACCCTGTCTTCTCCGGCCCAGCAGTGGGGGCAGAACTCGCGCGGGTAGTGGTGGGCCCGTCCGCAGTCGCGGCACCGGCGCAGCAGGAGCCGGCCCTGCCCGGCCGCGTGCCAGTAGGGGCGGGTGAAGTCGTCGATCTCGGGCAGGTCGTGGCGCACGGCGCCGCCGGTCCCGGCCGCCCTGCCGGTCCCACCCGTCCCACTGGTGCTGCTGGTGCCGCCAGTGCCGCTCACAGGAACAGCCCGATCGCCGCGTCGAGGGACCAGGTCTGCCACGACAGGGCGAGGAGTGCGACGAGCGAGATGAGCGCCATCATCGCGTTCTGCCCCTGCTCGGCCCAGTCGTGGATCATCAGGACCAGGTAGAGGAGGTTCAACAGCAGTCCGCCGGCCAGCGCGACCGGGGTCAGAAAGCCGAACACCAGGCCCAGCCCGAGGGCGAGTTCAGCGGAGACGACGAGGTACGCCATCAGCTTCGGCCGTGGCGCGACGACCCGCTGAAAGCCGCCCCTGACGAAGGTCCAGCGGTGCTTGTCTGCGACGTCGGCGGCCCACGCAATGCCGGTACCGCGTTCGAACCAGCCCTTCTTGTCCTTGTGCCGCCAGCTCTCCAGCCACCACAGGCCGAGGCCTATCCGGAGGACGGCGAGCCACTCGGCCCCACTGAGCCAGACGGTCTGCATCGGCAGCCCCACCCCTCTCACCCTTGGATCTGACGGTACGTCAGTTCAGCGGATACGGAGCGATACCGCAAGGCCCCGGCCCGTCGCGACCGCCACCCCGCGCGACGGCGAGGTCCCGCCCGTGACCGATCCGCAATCGATTCCCTCCTCGTCCGAGACCCATCAACCCAGCGTGGCGATACGATCACACCTCATGCCCGCAGCACCCACACCAGCAGTCGACATGACCACCCAGCCCCGGCCCGTGTACATCATCGGGGCCGGCCCCGGCGGCCTCGCCGCGGCCGCCGCGCTGCGCGCACGCGGGATCCGCGCCGTGGTCGTCGAGAAGTCCGACACCGTCGGCGCGTCCTGGCGGCGCCACTACGACCGGCTGCACCTGCACACCACACGCCGACTGTCGGCCCTTCCGGGCCTGGCGATGCCCCGCCGGTTCGGCCGCTGGGTCTCCCGCGACGACGTGGTGCGCTATCTGGAGAAGTACGCCGAGTTCCACGAGCTGGAGCTCGTGACCGGCGTCGAGGTGACCCGGATCGAGCCCGACCCCGGGGAGGAGGGCGGCTGGACCCTGCACGCCAGCGGCGGGCGGGCGCTGACCGCCGCGGCCGCCGTCGTCGCCACCGGCTTCAACCACACGCCCAGACTGCCCGACTGGCCGGGCCGGGAGTCGTACGGCGGCCGACTGCTGCACGCCGCGGACTACCGCAACCCCCAGCCGTACGCGGGCCAGGACGTCCTCGTCGTCGGCGTAGGCAACACCGGCGCCGAGATAGCCGTCGACCTCACCGAGGGCGGCGCGGCCCGGGTGCGGCTCGCCGTGCGCACCGCCCCGCACATCATGCGCCGCTCCACGGCCGGCTGGCCGGCCCAACGCAGCGGGATCCTCGTCCGGCGACTGCCGGTGCCGCTCGTGGACCGGCTGGGCGCGCTCGTGGCCAGGGCCTCCGTCCCGGACCTGTCGGCGTACGGGCTCCCGCGCCCCGCCACGGGCCTGTACAGCAGGGTCGAGGAAGGGGCGATCCCGGTGCAGGACGTGGGCCTGGTCGAGGCGGTGCGCACCGGGAAGGTGGAACCGGTGGCCGCCGTGGAATCCTTCGACGGGCCGGAGGTGGTGCTCGCGGACGGCTCGCGCATCACACCGGACGCGGTGATCGCGGCCACCGGCTACCGCCGCAGCCTGGAGGGTCTGGTCGGCCACCTCGGCGTACTGGACGCGCGCGGCCGGCCGCGCGCACACGGCGCCCGCACCTGCGAGGAGGCCCGCGGCCTGTACTTCACCGGCTTCACCAACCCCATCAGCGGGATGTTCCGCGAGATGGCTATGGACGCGGAGAAGATCGCCAAGGCGGTGGCGCGCGAGGCGGCCGGCCGCTGAGTCCCGCCGGCCGCGGCGGCCCGACAGGCGCCCCGGGCTGTGCCCGGACCGCGCCACCGGGCTCCGCCGCGATGCGCCCGCCCGCGGGCGGGCGCGGTCCGGGCACAGCCCGCCGCACGGTCCAGGCGTGGCCCGGGCGGGTGATCTCGGCCGGAAGTGCGCTCTGGACCCGCTCCGCGGCGATCTGCGACCGTTCACCACACCACCTCCATCAGCTTTCCCGCGCAGCACTGTTCCTGACGGCACGTCAGTTCAGTAATCTGACTACACGTCAGTTATTGAGTTCCATCGAGGTTCATCGAGCAGGAGCGGGCGGAACGATGCTTGGATCTACTCACGGCACCCTCACCACCGACTTCCGCGCACGCGTCGAGGCCTGCGGGGAGACCCCCCGGACGGCCGTCCATTCGTCGGCGGCGCCCTCCGCCGACGACGCGATCCCCATGGACGTCAGCGGGCGGCCGCTGCACGCCGACGTGCCCGACCTGGACCGGTTCTTCCGGCCCCAGTCCGTCGCGGTCGTCGGCGCCTCCGACGCCGAGGGCCGGCCCAACACCGGGATCACCCGCCAGCTCATCGCCTGGGCGGAGCGCGTCGGCGCCCGGATCCACCCGGTGCACCCCACCCGCCCCGCCGTCTTCGGGCTGGCGTGCCACGCCTCCGTCGCCGACCTGCCCGAACACGTGGACCTCGCCGTCCTGCTGGTCTCCGACCCGCTGCCGGTCATCGAGGAACTCGCCGACACCAAGGTGAAGTTCGCCGTCGCCTTCGCCTCCGGCTTCGCGGAGACCGGCGGTGCGGGCGCCGCGGCCCAGGAGCGCCTCGCCGCCGCCGTGCAGCGCTCTGGCCTGCGCCTGCTGGGCCCGAACACCAACCTCAACGCCTTCGAGGAGTTCCGTGACGACCTCGACGGCCCGGCGATCGCCCTGATCACCCAGTCCGGCCACCAGGGCCGCCCCGTCCACACCCTCCAGGAGCTCGGCATCCGCCTCTCCCACTGGGCGCCCACGGGCAACGAGGCCGACCTGGAAACCGCCGACTTCATCTCCTACTTCGCCCAGCAGCCCGAGGTCGGCGCCATCGCCTGCTACGTCGAGGGCCTGAAAGACGGCCGGTCCTTCCTCCTGGCGGCCGACCGGGCCGCCCGCAACGGCGTCCCCGTCGTCGCCGTCAAGGTCGGCCGCACCGAGACCGGCGCCCGCATGGCCGCCTCCCACACCGGGAAGCTGACCGGCGCCGACACCGTCGTGGACGCCGCCATGCGCCAGTTCGGCGTGATCCGCGTCGACGGCCTCGACGAGCTCCAGGACACGGCGGCCCTCCTCGCCCGGGCCCGCAGGCCGCAGGCCGACGGCGTCGTCGTGTACTCCATCTCCGGCGGCACCGGAGCGCACTTCTCGGACCTGGCCACTGAGGCGGGGCTGACCCTGCCCACCCTCCCGCAGGCCAAGCAAGACGAACTCCACCAGTGGATCCCGCATTACCTGAACGTCGCCAACCCCGTCGACAACGGCGGCCACCCCGTCGGCGACTGGCGCGGCCGGAAGATCATCGACGCGCTCCTCGCCGACCCCTCGGTGGGGGTCCTCATCTGTCCGATCACCGGCCCCTTCCCGCCGATGAGCGACAGGCTCGCGCAGGACCTGGTGGACGCCGCCGAGCAGACCGACAAGCTGGTCTGCGTGATCTGGGGCTCCCCGGTCGGCACCGAGGACGCCTACCGCACCACCCTCCTCGGCTCCTCCAAGGTGGCCACCTTCCGCACCTTCGGCAACTGCATCACCGCCGTACGCGCCTACCTCGGCCACCACCGTTTCACCACCCGCTACCGCTCGCCCTTCGAAGACGCACCGCGCACGCCGTCGCCCTCGTACCGCAAGGCGCAGGCCCTCATGCGGCCGGGACAGCAGCTCAGCGAGCACGCCGCGAAGCAGCTGCTGCGCGCCTACGGGATACGCGTGCCCCGCGAGCAGTTGGTGACGAGCGCGGCGGCGGCCGTACGGGCCGCCGGGCTGGTCGGCTACCCGGTGGTGATGAAGGCCTCCGGCCCGCAGCTCGGCCACAAGACCGAACTGGGCCTGGTGAAGATCGGCCTGACCTCCGCGAGCCAGATCCGCGACGCGTACCGGGAACTGACGGACATCGCGCGGTACGAGAACGTCCCGCTCGACGGGATCCTGGTCTGCCAGATGGTGGAACGTGGCGTGGAGATGGTCGTCGGGGTCACCCAGGACGACCTCTTCGGGCCGACCGTCACCGTCGGACTGGGCGGCGTCCTCGTCGAGGTCCTGGACGACGCGGCGGTCCGCGTCCCCCCGTTCGGCGAGGACCAGGCCCGCGCGATGCTCACGGAGCTGCGCGGCCACGCCCTCCTGGAGGGCGTCCGGGGTGCGCCCCCGGCCGACACGGACGCGCTGGTGGAGGTCGTCCTCCGGGTGCAGCGCATGGCGCTGGAGTTCGGCGACGAGCTCTCCGAACTGGACATCAACCCGCTGATGGTCCTCCCCCGCGGCCAGGGCGCGGTCGCCCTGGACGCCCTCGCCATCTGCCGCTGATGCCGCACCGGCCGGCCCGGCCGCACCGAACGGGAGCTACGCGATGACCGCCGCACCCGAGGACGATGTCCTCCACCGCACCGAGAACAACGTCTCGTGGATCGTCCTCAACCGCCCCGAGGCGATGAACGCCGTCACCTGGGACCAGCGCGAGCGCGTCATCGCGCTGCTCGCCGAGGCCACCGCCGACCCCGCCGTCCGGGCGGTCGTCCTGACCGCCACCGGAAAGGGCTTCTGTGCGGGTGCCGATCTGCGCGGCGGCCCCGTGACCGGCGGCGATCGCGTCGCCGGGGACGTGGCCCGCATGATCCGCCTCGGCGCGCAGCGTCTGATCACCGCGGTGCTCGACTGCGAGAAGCCGGTGATCGCCGCGGTCAACGGCACGGCCGCCGGCATCGGTTCGCACCTCGCCCTCGCCTGCGACCTCGTCATCGCCGCCGCAGGGGCCCGCTTCATCGAGGTGTTCGTACGCCGCGGCCTGGTCCCGGACGGTGGTGGCGCGTACCTGCTGCCCCGCCTGCTCGGCCCGCAGAAGGCGAAGGAGTTGATGTTCTTCGGCGACGCCGTCCCGGCGGCCGAGGCCGAGCGGCTCGGCCTCGTGAACAGGGTGGTTCCGGCGGAGGAGCTGGAGGCGGCCGCCCGGGAGTGGGCCGAGCGGCTGGCCCAGGGCCCGACCCGGGCCCTGGCCATGACCAAGCAACTGGTCAACGCCTCTCTGGACGGGGACCGGGCGGCCGCGCTGGCCGCCGAGGCCGCCGCTCAGGAGATCATCATGACCACGGCCGACGCCAACGAGGGCGTGGCGAGCTTCGTGGAGCGCCGCGCGCCCACCTACCGGGGCCGCTGACCAACGCCGGCTCCGCCCCGGGGCCTCGGCGTACTCGCGCGGTCCGACAACGCAGCGAGGTGCCGTGCCGGGGCCGTGCGGCGGTGAGCCTTCCCGGTCACCGCACTCACTAGCTGCGCGGTTCGGGCCTCAACAGCGCGAACACCGCGCCGAAGGGGTCCGCGAGCCAGCCGATCCGCCCGACGTCCGGTACGTCGGCGGCCGGCATCAGGACGGTCCCGCCGCTCTCCTCGGCCCGGGCGGCGGTGGCGTCGACGTCGCTCACATGGAAGTAGGGCACCCAGCGGGCGTCGCCGCCGTCACCGCCGCCCGCGCCCTCGCCGAGCGGTGCGACCCCTCCGAAGGAGGCGTCCGCCAGGTCACCGTCGGCGGTGCTCAGGACCCGGTACGTCATGCCGGGAACCTGCATCTCGGCGTGGCGCCATCCGAACAGCCCGGCGTAGAAGGCGATGTCGGCGACCGGGTCGGGTACGTGGAGCTCCGCCCAGACCAGCGTGTTCTCGGCGGAGGCGACCTCGAAGCCGGCGGTGTTTCCCGGCTGCCAGCAGGCGAACTCGGCGCCCTGCGGGTCGGTGAACTGCGCCAGCCGGCCCTCTCCCATGACGTCCATGGGCTCCGTCCGGACCGTCCCGCCGCCCGCCCGTACGGCCTGGGTGGTGGCCTCGATGTCGGGGGTCATGAAGTGGTGCATCCAGGCCGAGCGGGCGCCTTCCTCGGTGAGCGGTCCGAGGGCGGCGACGGTCTTGCCGTCCTGCCGGAAGAAGCCGTACCCGCCGGCCTCAGGTCCGGCGGAGACGAACTCCCAGCCGAAGACGGCGCCGTAGAACGCGGCGGCCACTCCGGTGTCGGGGCTCCCGAGGTCGAGCCAGTTGGGTGATCCGGTGCGGAAGTCGGTGCCGAGCATGGGCCCTCCCGGGGTACGGCGGCGGTACGGGGTCGCTGCCACGATGCCGAGCCTGCCTCGCCGACTGCGCCCACGCCCCCGCCCGGACGGCCGGTTTCACCCGTGCGGGTGCGTCCGCGGTGACCAGCGTCGGGCCCGGTACCGAAGGGGTGGCCGCCCACCCCTTCACATCTGACGAACCGTCAGTTTCAATCGGAGGTGTGATGGGACACGCAGGGATGGCGGCCACCGTCGTCCGATACCTCAGGTCAGCCGGCTCCCCCACCGCCGCCTCGGCACAGCGGGACCCCGAGTCCGTCGACGCCCTCCCGCGTCCCGATCTGCGGGCCGTCGGCGACGACGAGCGCGCGCCGGTCGGTCCGGCCGAGTTCCGGACCGTCCTGGGGAACTTCGCGAGCGGTGTCACGGTCATCACCGCGCCGCCCGGTGGGGAGGCGGACCGGGACCGGGACGGGGGCCGGGAAGCGAACGCGGACCAGGAAACGGACGGGCCGGCCGGGTTCGCCTGCCAGTCCTTCGCCTCGCTGTCCCTGGACCCTCCCCTGGTCACCTTCATGGTGGCCCGTACCTCGACCACCTGGCCGCGGATCGCCCGCGCCGGGGTGTTCTGCGTCAACATCCTGGGAGCCGAGCAGAGCGAGCTGTGTCGGGCCTTCGCCGTCAGCGGCGCGGACAAGTTCGCCGGGGTGGCCCACACCCCGGCCCCCGTCACCGGGTCCCCGCGGCTCGCCGCCGTGCCCGCATGGATCGACTGCCGGATCCACGCCGTCCACACGGGCGGCGACCACCTCATCGTCGTGGGCCGGGTCGTGGCCATGGGTGCGGCAGGGGAGGGCGATCCGCTCCTCTTCCACAAGGGTCGCTTCGGCCGCCTCGCCGAGTGACGAGCGCCGGACCGCCCGGCCGGCGCGGCGCCACCGGCAGCAGAACGCCGACTGCCGGTCCATCCCCGGGGGCGGACCGGCGGCCGGCGCCGGCGGCGGTTCAGAAGGTGAGCACCCCGCGGGCCACCCGCCCGTGGTGGGCGTCGTCGACGGCCTTCGCGAAGTCCTCGACCGGGTAGACCTCGGTCACCAGCTCGTCCAGCAGCAGCCGGCCCTGCCGGTAGAGCTCCGCGTACAGGGCGATGTCGCGCTGCGGGCGCGAGGAGCCGTACCGGCAGCCCATGATCGTCTTGTCGAGATACATGGACGAGACGCGGAAGGACGCCTCCTCCGTGAAGCCGGGGACGCCGAGCAGCACCGCCTGACCGTGCCGGTCGAGGAGGTCCACGGCCTGGCGGATCAGCGTGACGTTGCCCACGCATTCGAAGGCGTGGTCCGCGCCGGTCGGCAGGATCTCGCGGACCGCGGCCGAGGAGTCGGCGACCGCGGACGCGTCGACGAAGTGCGTGGCCCCGAACTTTCGTGCCACCGCCTCCTTCGCCGGATTGGCGTCGACCGCCACGATCGTCGTGGCGCCGGCGATCCGGGCGCCCTGGAGCACATTGAGCCCGATGCCGCCGGTGCCGATCACGACCACCGTCTCGCCGTGGTCGACGCGGGCCCGGTTGAGGACCGCGCCCACCCCGGTCAGGACCCCGCAGCCGATCAGCGCCGCCGACGTCAGCGGGATGTCGGCCGGAATCTTCACCGCCTGCACGGCCCTGACGATCGTCCTCTCCGCGAAGGCGGAGTTCGAGGCGAACTGGAAGAGGGGCGTGCCGCCCCGCGAGAACGGCTGCCCGGGCGCCCCGATCGCCTTGCGGCACATCGTCGGCCGGCCCCGGTCGCAGTCCGCGCACGCCCCGCAGTTGGCCAGTGTGGACAGCGACACGTGGTCGCCGGGGGCCACGTGCGTGACGCCCTCGCCGACGGCCTCCACGACCCCGGCGCCCTCGTGCCCGAGCACCACCGGCGGCGGGAACGGGATCGTCCCGTCCATCACCGACAGGTCGCTGTGGCACAGTCCGGCCGCGCCGATCGCGACGAGCACCTCGCCCGGCCCCGGATCCCGGACCTCCAGGTCGTCGACCACCCGGGCCTGCTTGCCGTCGAACACGACGCCTCTCACCTGGACTCCTTCGGCAGGCCGAGCACGCGCTCGGCGATGATGTTGCGCTGGATCTCGTCCGAACCGCCGTAGATCGTGTCGGCGCGGGTGAACAGGAACAGGCGCTGCTCCTCGTCGAGTCCGAGCTCGTACGGGAGCTCCGGCGCCCAGCTGCCCGGCCCGGCCGCGGCCGCCGCCCCCCGGACCTCCACCGCCAGCTCCCCGAGCCGCCGGTGCCAGCCGCCCCACAGCAGCTTGGCCACGCTGGGCGCGCCCGGACCGCCCTGCGCGCCCAGGGTCCGCAGCGCGTTCCAGCGCATGGTGCGCAGCTCGGCCCACTGCCGTACGAGGCGGTCGCGGACCACCGGGTCGGCCGTGCCCGAGGCGGCGTACCGGCCGAGGACGCGTTCCAGCTCGGCCGCGAAGCCGATCTGCTGAACCAGCGTGGACACCCCCCGTTCCAGGGCGAGCAGGCTCATGGCCACGGTCCAGCCGTCGCCCTCCCCGCCGACGGTCTCCGCGGCCACCGCCCCGTCGAAGAACACCTCGTTGAACTCCGCGGTCCCCGACATCTGCCGGATCGGCCGTACCTCCACGCGGCCGGGCTGGTCCATCCGTACGAGCAGGAAGGACAGCCCGCGGTGACGCTTCGACCCGGGCTCGGTGCGGGCGAGGACGAAGCACCAGTCGGCCTCCCGGGCCAGGGAGGTCCAGATCTTCTGCCCGGTGACGCGGTGGAGCCCGTCGGCCGGGTCGCGGACGGCCGCGGTGCGGATGCCCGCCAGGTCGGAGCCTGCGCCCGGCTCGCTGTAGCCCTGGCACCACAGCTCCTCGCCGCGCGCGATGGCGGGCAGGAAGCGGCGCTGCTGCTCCCGGCTGCCGTGGGCGATCAGGGTGGGCGCGAGGAGGTTCTCGCCGATGTGGCCGACCCGGCCGGGGGCGCGCAGCGCCGCGTACTCCTCGGCCCACACCACCTGCCCGGTCAGTGAGAGCCGCCGCTGCCCGTACGTCCCTTCCGGAGCCTCCCAACCCTGTCCGATCCAGCCGCCGCGGCCGAGCTCCCGCTCCCAGGCGCGCCGGGCCTCCACGCCCTCGTGCTCGCTGCCCGGCCCGCCGAGGCCGACGGCGTGCGCGTACGGGCCCACGAGGTGCTCGGCCAGCCACGCGCGGGCCCGTCCGCGCAGTTCCTCGTCCTCGGTCCCGAAGCCGAAATCCATGCCGCGCCCCCCGTCAGGCGTTGGGACGGTCCTTGGCGGATGCCGCCTTGGCCATGGCGTCGAGCTGCGCCAGCATCGGCATGGGGTCCGTGCCGACCGTCCCGGGCAGGAAGTCCGCGATCTTCTCCGGGGTCCAGGAGCCTTCGGCGTATCCGGCGCGCAGCTCGCGCGGCTGCGCCCAGACGGCGATCTTCGGGCCGGCGATCGTGTAGACCTGCCCGGTGATCCGCTCACCGCCGATGGCGACGGCCTTGTCGGAGAGCAGGTAGGTGACCAGCGCCGCGACGTCCTCGGGCTCGCCGATCTCCTTGAGCTCCATGGGGACGTTCGCGGACATGCGGGTGCGGGCGACGGGCGCGACCGCGTTGGCGGTGACCCCGTACTTGGCCAGGCCCAGGGCCGCGGAGCGGACGAGGGAGATGATCCCGCCCTTGGCGGCGCTGTAGTTGGCCTGGGCGACCGAGCCCTGGTGGTTGCCGCTGGTGAAGCCGATCAGGGTGCCCGATCCCTGGCGGCGCATGACGGCGGAGGCGGCGCGGAAGACGGTGAAGGTGCCCTTGAGGTGGGTGGCGAGAACCGGGTCCCACTCCTCCTCGCTCATGTTGAACAGCATCCGTTCGCGCAGGATGCCGGCGACGCAGGCGACCCCGTCGAGGCGTCCGTACCGCGCGAGGGCGGTGTCGACGACGCGCTGGCCGCCCGCCATGGTCGAGATGTCGTCGGCGACCGCGACGGCCTCCCCGCCTGCGGCGAGGATCTCCTTGACGACGCCGTCGGCTATCTCGCTGGTGGGCTCTGCGCCCTCGATGCCGACGCCGTAGTCGTTGACGACGACCTTGGCGCCCTCGGCGGCCGCGGCGAGTGCCACGGCCCGCCCGATGCCCCGGCCGGCGCCGGTGACGGCGACGACCCTGCCTGCCAAGAACTTCCCCACGCCCGGCCCCTTCCCGCGTTTTCTGACGGACCGTTAGATTCTATGGGTAGCCGGATGCACGTGCACAAGACCTCGTTGCCGCATTCACCCAAGGAGCTGTCGAAGCCCATGACCCTGCCCGCCGAGTTCCACGACATCGCCAAGCGCGTCAACAACTGGGGGCGCTGGGGCGCCGACGACGAGACCGGCACCCTGAACCTGATCACCGGCGACGTCGTGCGGCGCGCGGCCGCGGAGATCCGCAGCGGCCGCCGCATCCCCCTCGCACTACCTCTGAAGGAGGACGGGGTCCAGGTCGGCATGATCCCCGGTCGGATCAACCCGCTGCACGCCATGGTGCAGATCAACCAGGAGCTCTTCGGACCGGGCACGGTGGCGTGCAGCGACGACGCCGTCAGCATGGGCCTCCAGGCGGGCACCCACTGGGACGCCCTCACCCACGTCTCGCACTCGGGTCGGATCTACAACGGCCGACCGGCGGGCACCATCACGGCGCACGGGCGGGCCGAGTTCAGCGGCATCGACAAGGCCGCCCCCATCGTCTCGCGCGGGGTGCTCCTGGACGTGGCCCGCGCCAAGGGCCTCGACCGGCTGCCGGGCGGCCACGCGGTGACCCCGGCGGACCTGGCGGAGGCCGAGGAGTTCGGCCGGGTCGCCGTCCGCCCCGGCGACATCGTCCTGGTGCGCACCGGCCAGATCCAGGTTTACCTGGCGGGCGACAAGCACGGCTACGGCTTCCCGTCCCCCGGGCTGTCCGTCCGCACACCCGAGTGGTTCCACGCGCGGGACGTGGCGGCCGTCGCGAACGACACCCTGACCTTCGAGATCTTCCCGCCGGAGATCGAGAACCTGTGGCTGCCGGTCCACGCCCTGGACCTGGTGGAGATGGGCATGCACCAAGGCCAGAACTGGAACCTGGAGGGGTTGTCCACGGCCTGTGCGGAAGAAGGCCGGTACGCCTTCCTCCTGTCCGCCATGGCCGAGCCGTTCGTCGGCGGCACCGGCACCCCGGTGGCCCCGGTGGCCGTCCTCTGAGACGCGTCCGCGCAGCGGGCGGGGGCGGGAGCACCCGGCGGCCGGGGCCCGCACCGGATGGGAACCATGATGTGTCCATGACGCGTCACCGTTCTCGCGTCACCCCCCGCTCCTCACCACCCCCAGCACTGGAGAAGCACATGTCCAACCCGTACCAGGCGCCCCCACCCCCACAGCCGCCGCCCTTCACCCCGGGGGCCCCGCAGCGGCGCGGGAGCAACAAGTTCGTCGTCTTCCTCGTCCTCGCCCTGGTCGTCGGCGGCGCCTACGGCGCCTCCAAGGTGCTGCGCGAGGACGACGGCAAGCCGTCCGGTTCGGTGTCCGCGTCCGCGTCGCCCTCCGCCAAGCCAACCGCCAAGGACCCCGGCTCCCCCGAGTCCTCCTCCGACACCTCCGGCGCCTGGAAGGTCGGCGACTGCGGCGGCCCCGACCCCTCCAAGGGCGCCGACGCGTACAAGCGGACCGGCTGCTCCGACTCCGGAGCCTCCTTCAAGGCCATCGACATCAAGGACGCCAGCTTCCTGCCGGGCTCCATCCAGTGCCCGCCGGGCACCGACGTGATGATCGAGGTGAGCATCTCCTACAACGGCGGCGCGTCGAGCGGCATCCCCACCAACACCGTCTGCGGCCGCAACCTGTCCAACGACCACCCCGGCGACGCGGGAGCCGGCGGCGGCCAGCTCGTCAAGGGCGACTGCGTGACCTCCCAGGCGAAGGAGGTCCCCTGCGGCAGCTCGGGCGCGCAGAAGGTGCTCGGCCTGGTCGAGACGAAGGAGGAGTGCCCCTCCGGCACCACGAACCCCATCCGGCTGACCATCGCCGTGGGTCGCCCCTACGACGTGATCTGCACCGACGGCTGAGCTCCGACCCGGCGCCGCCGCACTCCGCCACCCGGATCGCCGGGCCGCGGCGCGCGCCGCGGTGTACTGCGGGTGGCGGCGGCGCGCATGCACGCCCCGAGCACGGCACGGCAGCCGCCACCCGGCGACCCGCACTCGTCAAGGCGTGTCCTTGGCGTCCCCTCGCGTCGAATCGCTCGACACCAGGGTGATCAACGGGTGACGAACCGTCAACACCTCGTTAGAGGTACACGCGCGGTTCCCGCCCCGGAGTGTGAACTTCGGCAGGGCGGCAGGAGGCTTCGTCCGACGCACTGCTCGTCGCGGCGTCCGCCTCCTCCTTGTGGCCGCGGTCGACCTCGCACCAGATCCGCTTGCCGGCACCCTCGCGTTGCCAACCCCACCGGTCCGCGAGTCCGTCCACCAGCTCCAGGCCGCGCCCGCCCGTGTCCTCGCCGCACGCCTGCCGGCGGGCCGGCGCACGGTCGCTGGCGTCGGCCACCTCGACCCGCACCCCCGGCCCCCCGAACAGCATGCGCAGCACGGCCGGACAGCCCGTGTGCACGACGGCGTTCGTGACCAGCTCGGAGATCAGCAGGATCAGCGTCTCGGCGAGCGGTTCGTCATCCCCTATGCCCGACCCCGCGAGCCGGGACCGCGCCCACCGTCGGGCCCGGCCGACTTCGGCCGGATCCACACCTACTTCCAGCTGAACCTGAAGCACCTGCACCGCTCACACCATCCGAACCGGCGGACACTTCGCCTCGCGACAGGACGGGATCACCGAACGTGACCCCCTTCCGTAGCAGCATGGTTGACCTACAGTCACCACAACAAGCGCTTCGGGCATATTCACGCGCGAAGGAGTGGGCGTGATGCATACTGTGCGACGCTCACGCCGCTCAACCGCTCGCATTCGTCGGAGCGTACCGGAGCAGCCGCCCGACTCCGGGCCGTAACGGGGTGGGCGAAGGACACAAACCGATATCAACTCTCTGTAATCGGACATGCGTCCCGCGTCGTTGCTCCCGTGCCCCTCTCGACCCACCCGTCACACGCCACACACCGCCGCTCCCCCGGCCTGTCACCCCGCCGGTCACCCCGCCGGTCACCCCCTGGCCATCCCGTCGGTCAGCCCGCCGAATCCAGCAGCTCCTCCGCCAGCAGCTCCTCCGCCGCCGCCGCCGTCCGCCACTGCTCGGCCCGCACCCAGGCCCGCTTCAGATGCAGGTGCACGTCCGCCTCCCAGGTGAAGCCCATCCCCCCGTGCACCTGCAGACAGTCCCGTGCGTTGCGCACGGCCGCCCCGTCCGCGAGCAGCTTCGCGCCCGCCGCCTCCCCCCGGTCCCCGGTCACAGCCGCCGCGTACACCGCCGTACGGGCCACCTCCGCCCGCACCAGCATCTGCGCGCACAGGTGCTTGACCGCCTGGAACGCCCCGACGGGCTGCCCGAACTGCTCGCGCTCCCCCGCGTACCGCACTGCCAGCTCCAGCGTCCGCAGCGCGCTCCCGACCTGGAGCGCGGCCGTCAGCAGCGCCCCCTGCGGCACGTACGCGTCCAGGTCGACGCCGTCCGGTCGCACCACCCGGTGCAACGGCGTCAGCGGGTCCACCGCCCGCACCGGCTCACCCTCCGGGAGCGCGGCCGCCCCCAGCACCGCGTCCGCCTCGCCCAGGTACGCCACCAGGTCCCCGCCCAGGTCGAACGCGGTCACCACGGCCGTTCCCGCCGCGGCCCCCGGCACCACCCCGGCCGCCAAGTGCGTCGCCACCAGCGGCCCCGGCACCAGGGCCCGCCCGGCCTCCTCGAAGACGATCACCGCCTCCGGCAGCGCCAGCCCCACTCCGCCCTCGGACTCCGCCAGCCGCAGCGCGAAGAGGCCCGCCTCCCCCAGCTCGCGCCACAGCCCGCGGTCCACGGCCGCGCCCGCCTCCACCGCCGCCCGCAGCTCCCGGCGGCCGTACCGGCCCTCCAGCAGGGCTCGTACGCCCGCCCTCAGGTCCCTCTGGTCCTGCGTCGGCTGGAAGTCCACGCCCCTCACCGGCCCTTCGGGAGGCCGAGGATCCGCTCGGCGACGATGTTCCGCTGGATCTGCGAGGTGCCCGCCGCGATCGTGTACGAGAGGCCGGAGAGCCGGCCCTGCACCCACTCCTCGTCCAGGGACAGCGCCGAAGCCCCCAGCACCTCGGCCGCCACGTCGTACAGATCCTGGCGGGCGTGCGAGTAGGCGAGCTTGAAGACCGACCCTCCAACGCCCGGCACCCCGCCGGAGCGCTCCGACTCGCTGACGTTCCACTGGGTCAGCCGCCACAGCGCGCCGAACTCGCCGTGCAGCCGGCCCAGTCGGCGCCGCAGCACGGGGTCGTCCCAACGACCGTTCGCCTTCGCCGTCCGGGCCAGTTCGCGCAGGGTCCGGCGGCACGCGACGACCTCGCCGACGAAGGCGGTGCCCCGCTCGAAGGACAGCGTGACCATGGTGACCCGCCAGCCGTCGTTCTCCGCGCCCACCCGGTTGGCCACCGGGACGCGCACCTCGTCGAGGAAGACCTCGGCGAACTCGGTGGATCCGGCGAGCGTGCGCAACGGCCGTACCGTCACCCCCGGCGCGTCCATCGGCATGGCCAGCCAGGAGATCCCCCGGTGCTTGGGCGCCCCGGGATCCGTGCGCACGAGCAGCTCGCACCAGTCGGCGACCTCCGCGTGCGAGGTCCAGATCTTCGAGCCGCTGATCACGTAGTCGTCACCGTCGCGGACCGCGCGGGTGCGCAGGGCGGCCAGGTCGGAGCCCGCGTCCGGCTCGCTGAAGCCCTGGCACCACACCTCCTCGCCGCGCAGGACGGGCGGCAGCCAGCGCGCCCGCTGCTCCGCCGTCCCCTCTGCGGCGACCGTCGGGCCGGCGTGCAGCAGACCGACGAAGTTCGCGCCCACGTACGGGGCCCCGGCCCGCTCCGTCTCCTCCAGGAAGATCAGGTGCTGGGTCGGGGTGGCGCCGCGGCCGCCCGCGTCCACCGGCCAGTGCAGTCCCGCGTACCCGGCCTCGTACAGCCTGCGCTGCCAGCCCAGGTCGTAGGCGCGCCGGCCGGGCCAGTCGTCGGGGGATGGCCTGGCGGGCAGCTCGGGCAGGGCCTTGAGGAGCCACGCGCGCAGACGCGCCCGGAAGTCCTGCTCCTCGTCGGTGTAGGTCAGGTCCATCAGCGGGCCGTGTTCCCGCCCGTGTTCGGACTGCGGTCGAGGTTGCGGTCCGCGCCGCGGTCCAGGTCGAGGTCGAGCATGCGGATGGCGTTGCCGCGCATCAGCTTGTAGACGGTCTCGTCGTCCAGCCCCCGCACGTGGTCCAGGGCGACCTCCTTGGTGTGCGGGAAGGTCGAGTCGACGTGCGGGTAGTCGGTCTCGAAGGTCGCGTTGTCGCGGCCGACGACGTCGAGCGAGGCGATCCCGTGCTTGTCGCGGAAGAAGCAGCAGAACATCTGCCGGTAGTAGTACGTCGACGGCGGCTCGGGAATCAGGTCGCGCACCCCGCCCCACGCCCGGTGCTCCCGCCACACGTCGTCCGCACGTTCCAGGGCGTACGGGATCCAACCCATCTGCCCCTCGCTGTAGGCCAACTTGAGCCTCGGGAACGTCACCAGCACGCCGCTGAAGAGGAAGTCCATCATCGAGGCCATCGCGTTGTTGAAGCTGAGCGAGGCCTGGACGGCGGGCGGCGCGTCCGGGGAGGCGGCGGGCATCTGCGAACTGGACCCGATGTGCATGTTGACCACCGTCCCGGTCTCCTGGCAGGCCGCGAAGAAGGGGTCCCAGTAGCCGGAGTGGATCGACGGAAGCCCCAGGTAGGTCGGTATCTCGGAGAAGGTCACGGCGCGCACCCCGCGGGCGGCGTTGCGCCGGACCTCGGCCACCGCCAGGTCGATGTCCCACAGCGGGACGATGCACAGCGGGATCAGCCGGCCGCCGCTGTCGCCGCACCACTCCTCGACCATCCAGTCGTTGTAGGCGCGCACGCAGGCGAGGGCCACCTCCTTGTCGTGCGCCTCGGCGAAGGTCTGCCCGCAGAAGCGCGGGAAGGTCGGGAAGCACAGGGAGGCCTCGACGTGGTTGAGGTCCATGTCGGCGAGGCGCGCCTTGGGGTCCCAGCACCCCTGGCGCATCTCCTCACGGGTGATCCCCTCCAGCGTCATGTCGTCGCGGTCGAAGCCGACGGCGGCGATGTTGCGCTTGTACGGGAACTTCAGGTCCTCGTAGATCCACCAGTCGGTCGGCGGGCCGTCCGGGTCCATGGAGATCACGTACTTGCCGCCCGTGTACTGGAGCTCGCCGATGCCGGCCGTGAGCGCCTTGGGGCCGCGGTCACGGTACTTCGCGGGCAGCCAGACGTCGAACAGGTGCGCGGGCTCGATCACGTGGTCGTCGACGCTGATGATCCGAGGAAGTTCCATGGGCTCCCCAATCCGGTGCCGGTCCGAGGCCGGTCCGAGGGGGCCGGTCCAAGCGATCTGATGGATCGTCAGAAACAAGCTAGCCCCGCCACCCCTGGACCGACAAGCGCACGCGCTCTACGCTCTGCGCTTGATCTGACTAACCGTCAGCTACAGCGAGGGGGAGGTCCGGGATGACGGACACCGCGACCGCGACAGAACTGAGCCGCTCCCGCACCCTGTGGGAGCTCGTCACCCGCAGGGCCGCACTCACCCCGGACACCACCGTCCTCATCGAAGCGGCCGAGGACCCCGCAGCCGACCGCACGCTCACCTTCGGAGAACTACGCGACCGCGCCGAGCGCGTCGCCGCGGGCCTCCACGACATGGGAGTGCGCCCCGGCACCGTCGTCGCCTGGCAGCTCCCCACCCGCATCGAGACCGTGCTGCTCACCGTTGCCCTGGCCCGGATAGGCGCCGTCCAGACGCCGGTCATCCCCTTCTACCGGGACCGCGAGGTCGGCTTCGCGCTGCGCGAGTCCAAGGCGGGCTTCTTCGCGACACCCGGTGTGTGGCGCGGCCACGACTACCCCGCCATGGCCCGGCGACTCGGCGCCCGCGGCGTCTTCGACGCCTACGACTCCCTCCCGGACGGCGACCCGGACGTACTGCCCCCACCGCCCGCCACCGGCACCGACGTCCGCTGGATCTACTGGACCTCCGGCACCACCTCCGACCCCAAGGGCGTCCTGCACACCGACCGCTCCCTCATCGCGGGCGGCTCCTGCCTCGCGCACTCCCTGCACCTGACCCCGTGCGACGTCGGTTCGATGGCCTTCCCCTTCGCGCACATCGCCGGACCGGACTACACCGTGATGCTGTTGCTCTACGGCTTTCCCGCGGTCCTCTTCGAGAAGTTCGCCATGCCGGACGCCCTCGACGGCTACCGCCGCCACGGGGTCACCGTGGCCGGCGGATCGACCGCCTTCTACTCGATGTTCCTCACCGAGCAGCGCAAGGACCCGGACGTCCCCCTCATTCCGACCCTCCGCCTCCTCGCGGGCGGCGGCGCCCCCAAACCGCCGGAGATCTACCACGCCGTGGTCCGCGAACTGGGCTGCCAGCTCACCCACGGCTACGGCATGACCGAAGTCCCCATGATCACCATGGGTGCCCCCGACGACACCCCCGAGCACCTCGCCACCACGGAGGGGCGGCCCCCGGAGGGCATGTCCATCCGCATCACCACCCCAGACGGCACCCCGCTGCCTCCGAACACCGACGGCGAGGTGCGACTGCGCGGCGAGGCGGTCTGCCAGGGCTACCTGGACGGTGGCCAGTCCGCCGAAGCCTTCGACCCCGACGGCTACCTGATCACCGGCGACCTCGGCCACCTCACTCAGGAGGGCTACCTCGTCCTCACCGGCCGCAGCAAGGACGTCATCATCCGCAAGGGCGAGAACATCTCCGCCAAGGAGATCGAGGACCTCCTCCACCGCCTTCCGGGCGTCGCTGACGTGGCGGTCATCGGCCTCCCGGACCAGAGCCGGGGCGAACGCGTCTGCGCGGTCGTCGAACAGCCCGAGGGAGCGCCTCCCCTGACCCTCCCCCAGGTCACGTCGTACCTCCGCGCCGAAGGCCTCGCCACCCACAAACTCCCCGAGCAACTGGAGCTCCTGGCCGCCCTGCCCCGCAACGAAGCCCTGCGCAAGGTCCTGAAGTACAAGCTGCGCGAGCGATACGCGTAGGGGGCGGGGCGGGGCGGAACACGGCGGGTGCTGGTGGGGCGGAGGCGCTGGGTGCGGGGGTACGCACTCCCTACAGGCGGCTCAGGGAGGCCGCCGCGAAGAGCACGTCGCGGATCGCCTCGCGGTCGCCGTGCTGGCCCGCCGCCACGTCCTCCGGGGCGATGTGGCCCGCGGCCAGCTGGCAGAACTCGATGCCGTCCAGGGCGATCTCCGCCACCGTGCGTTCCGGCGACGGCATCGCTCCCGGTGAGTCCAGCGCGATGTCCCAGCCGCCGCCACCCGCACCCTCGATCTCCAGGTGCAGGGTCCGCCCGGGACTTCCCGCCGCGACCAGGCCCCGCGCCGGGGCGGCCAGGCCCGCGCGCCGCCGCTGCGCCAGCGCGCCCGGCAGCAGCCGCGCCGCAAGGTCGATCATCCCGTGCAGGTGGGGCCCGGAGGGCGGCTCGTACGGGTAGTCCACCGCGTCCGCGATGTCCCATGCGTGCACCCAGCACTCGAAGGCCCGCTCCAGGAAGGCGTCACCGAGCGGAAGGGCGAAACCGCCGTAGTCCACGGCGAGTTCGGCAACACCACGACCTGCGAAGGACACCGTGCGGACCAGGGTGTGGCTCTGTTCTCGCCACGGCTCGCGCACCTGCCGGGTCGTCGGGTACGGCGACGCGCCCCAGAAGTACTCCGTCCGTGCGGTCGGACCTCCCGGCGGCGCCTCCGCGCCCAGCGGGTCGTCCAGACCGAGAGCCATGGCGATCAGCCCGTCGACCGTCATGAGGTGTCCGATCACACCCGCGACCGTGGTCCGCTGCGACCGGCTGCGTTCCTCCTCGAACCACTTCAGGCGCACCGGGGTGTGCCACTCGGAGTCGCCGAAGTCCTGGAGCAGTGCGTCCAGCCGCGCGGCCTCGGTGTCGTACGGACTCGCCCAGGACGGCACCGGAATGCGGGCCGGCCGCTTGCCGAGGCAGTCTTCCAGGACCCGCGAGCGCAGCAGGGGTTTGAGGTCGAGGCTCTCCTCCGGGTGCAGCAGCCCGACCGCGTCGCGCAGTCGCAGCGCCTCCTCGGCGCAGGGAGCGCACTCGGTGAGGTGGTCCTCGACCGCCCGGGTCTCCTCGGCCGAGCACGCGGCGAGAGCCCACGCGCCGAGCAGGGACTTCAGCACGGCGTGCGAGGGCGGCGGTGCCGGCTCCGTCGGCGGCGACAGCGGCAGGGGGCGGGGCGCGTGTGCCGGGTCGAGGTCGTCGGCGGCTCCGCGCGGGCCCGGTATGCGCGCCTGGCCGCCGGGACGTTCGTATCCGTCGTCGGGCGACTGGGCGGGGCCGTTCATCGGGGTGTTCCGTATTCGCGCGGGCCGTAACCGGGCGGGGCGGTGTCCTCCTGCGGGAGGGCGTTGGCGGTCGACAGCAGCTGGAGCCCGAGACGGAGCCTGCGGCGCGCTTCGTCCTCGCTGATCTGGAGGTCGGCGGCGGCCTGCCGGTAGTCGCGCCGCTTGAAGTACGCGAGTTCCAGGGCGGCCCGCAGCGGCGCGGGCATGGAGGTGACGATGTAGTCGGCGCGGGCGGCGGCGTTGGCGCTGCGCACCTTCTGTTCCAGCTCCTCGCGGGAGCCCCGGCCCAGTTCGGCCTGGCGCAGCCGGGCCACTGCCTGCCCCTGGGTGATCCGGGCGACCCAGGAGCGCATGGAGCCCTGCTTGGGGTCGTAGGCGTCCGGGTTCTCCCAGATATAGCCGAAGACTTCGCGGGTGATCCGGTCCGCCGCCTTCTCGTCGCCCAGCACGCGGTGCGCCAGGCTGTGCACGAGCGAGGCGAACCGGTCGTAGAGCTCGCCGAGCGCGGCGGCCTCGCCACGGGCGAGGCGCTGCTGCATGCGGCGGTCCCACCGCGGTGGTACGTCCTTCGGCATAAGTGCCCCCAGCCGTGTGTCGACGCATCGAATGTAGTGGGCACATGGCCGATCGCGCCTGTTTTGGCCGAAGCTCCCCTCGGAAGTGCGCCCTGCGTGATAGGGGCGTCGCAGGGCGTGAACGTTGGTGCGGTCGAGGGCACATGGGTACACGCGTACGCGCCCCGCCGCGCTCCCCGTGCGCGGGTTCGATGCGGCCGCCTGCTTGACCGCTTCGCTTAACGTGCAGGCCACCGAGGCCTTACGCTCCTGCCTTGTCTTGATCTCAACCCCACGCACACGTGAAGGTGGAACGCCGCATATGGACAGCGCAGAATACGAGCGCAAGATCGCCGCCCGATTCGCCACCTTCGACCAGGACGGGTCCGGCTTCATCGACCGGGAGGACTTCAGCACGGCCGCGAAGGCCGTCCTGGCCGAATTCGGTACCACCGCAAGGTCGGAGAAGGGCCAGGCCGTCTTCGGCGGAGCCGAGGCGTTCTGGCAGGGCATGGCCGGGATCGCGGACGTCGACGGGGACCAGCGGGTGTCCCGCGAGGAGTTCATCACCGGTGCGGCCAAGCGGCTGCGCGACAACCCGCAGCGGTTCGCGGAGATCGCCCGCCCGTTCCTGCGGGCCGTGATCGCGGTGGCGGACGAGGACGGCGCCGGCGCGACGCCGAAGGCAGCGGCCCGGGTGCTGCGCGTCCTCGGCACCCCGCCCGAAATCGCCGAGCAGGTGGCACTCGCCCTGGACACCGACGGCGACGGTCGCATCTCGGAGGACGAGATCCTGGCCGCCTTCGCGGGGTACTGCGGTGTGGAGGCCCCCGACGCGTAACGCCTGCGGCGAGCCCGCGCGGACCGGCGGAGCGTACCGAGCGGACGGAGTACCCGACGCCACGCCGCCCGCCGGGCGGTGACGGACCGGCGGGCCGACCGGGTGGTGCCGTACCTCGGTCCGCGGACCGGGATCCGGGGCACGGTCCCCCGCCCCGGCGCGCGGTCCTGCCCTCGCCCCGCGCACGGCGCACTGCGAGCCCAGGCGCACCGCGGGCCGGTGCCGGCCGCCGCCGGTCACGGGCCGGCCGTCCCGGTCTGCCGGCCCTGGCCGCCGGCGCCTGCGGCGCGCGGGTCACCACCCGCGCGCGGCCCGTACGTCAGGCGAAGACGACGGTGCGGGAGCCGTTCAGCAGCACACGGTGCTCGCTGTGCCACTTCACCGCGCGCGCGAGCGCCTGGCACTCCACGTCGCGGCCGACGGCCACCAGCTGGTCCGGGGTGACCTCGTGGCCCACCCGCTCGACCTCCTGCTCGATGATCGGCCCCTCGTCGAGGTCCGCCGTCACGTAGTGGGCGGTCGCACCGATCAGCTTCACACCGCGCGCGTGCGCCTGGTGGTACGGCTTGGCGCCCTTGAAGCTCGGCAGGAAGGAGTGGTGGATGTTGATGATCCGCCCGCTCAGCTCCTTGCAGAGGGTGTCCGACAGCACCTGCATGTACCGCGCCAGCACGACCAACTCGACGTTCTCCGCGCGTACGAGTTCCAGCAGCTGGGCCTCCGCCTGGGCCTTGGTGTCCTTCGTCACCGGGATGTGCACGAACGGCACCTCGTAGGAGGCGACCAGTTCGGCGAAGTCGGTGTGGTTGGAGACCACGGCCGCGATCTCGACCGGCAGCGCCCCGATCCGCGAGCGGAAGAGCAGGTCGTTGAGGCAGTGCCCGAACTTGGACACCATCAGGATGATCCGCATGCGCTCCTCGGAGCGGTGGATCTGCCAGTCCATCTTGAAGGAGTCGCCGATGGCGGCGAAGCTCGCCCGCAGCTTCTCCACCGTCACCGCAGGCTCGGCCTCGAAGTGCACCCGCATGAAGAAGAGCCCGGTCTCCCGGTCTCCGAACTGCTGGCTGTCCACGATGTTGCAGCCGGTCATGAACAAGTAGCTCGACACGGCGTGCACGATGCCCTGCTTGTCGGGGCATGACACGGTCAGGACGTACTGGGGCTGCTGCTGGGCCTGGGCCTCGTTGTGCGGGTCGCTCATGACCGCACAGCCTTTCACACCGCGCGGGTGAGCATCCTCAACGCTTCCAGCGAGGTGGGCCGTACGTCCGGGTCGTCCCCGTCGGCCTGCGCCAGCCGTACGTGCGCCTCGCGTGCGGCGCGGACGGCCTCGGGCCACGCGTGGTGCTCCAGGTAGACCGAGACGGGTGCGTCGGGGCCGACCTGGTGGAGGATCCGGAGCACGCGCAGCACGGCGAGGTCCACGAGGGCCGCCTCCTGCGAATCGCGGAAGATCGTGCCGACGTACTTCTCGGCCGACCAGCTGTCGAGCCAGGTGTCCTCGACGAGCCGGTAGACGGCGTCGGTGACGTCGCCGTACCCTTCGCCGCCGGCCAGCCAGGTGTCCTCGTGGAAGGCCGGATCGGAAAGCATGTGCAGCGCCGAGCGCACGTTGCTGCGCCAGCGCCACCACGGCATGTCGTTCAGGGGCATGCCGCCCATGGTGGAGGAGCGGCCGCCGCGTTTGGAAGAGTTCTTCGAACCTTGGGCGAATGTCACGCTTTCGATCGTACGTTCCCGTTCGGCGCGATCTTGAAGGGCCCGCATGCGACGGCGCCCCCGCAATTCACCTCGACGTCACCGAATGTTGTGTCCGTCTCACTCGACAGTTACCGGTGGGGCGGAATGGTGCTTGGACATGACCATCTCGCGACGCGCAGTGTCCCTCTCCCGCACCTTCGCGGCCACGGCGATGGGTGCATGCCTCGTGGCCGGGTGCGGGACTCTCCCCGGGGGCTCGGGGGGGTCCGGCGGCACCATCACCGTCATGACGTTCGCCCCGGAAGGGACCGGCGCCACGAACATGCCCGGCATGACCGGAATGGCCAAAGCCTACGAGCGCTGGGTGAACACCCAGGGTGGAATCAACGGCCACAAACTACGCGTACTGACCTGCAACGAGAAGAACACGCCCAGCGGCGCCGCCGACTGCGCCCGCGAAGCGGTCGCGGAGAAGGCCGTCGCCGTCGTGGGCTCCTACAGCCAGCACGGACGCGCCTTCATGGCCCCCCTGGAGGTGGAGGGAATTCCCTTCATCGGCGGCTACGGGGTCTCCTCCGAGGAGTTCCAGTCCCCGCTCTCCTACCCGGTCAACGGCGGCCAGTCGGTCCTGATCGCGGGCGCCGGCCACCAGCTCGGCCGCGTCTGCGACCAGGTCGCGCTGGTCCGCCCCGACACCATCGCGGGCGACACGCTGCCGGTCCTGCTCAACGCCGGACTACGGGCCAACAAGATGGCCGACGCCGCCGACATCCGGGCCGCCGAGGACTCCGCCGACTTCAATCCGCAGGCGAGCGCGGCACTCGCGCACCTCACCGGTGCCGGCACCGGCACCGGCAAGGAGAAGGAAAAGGAGAAGGAGAAGGAGAGGGGCTGCGTGACCGCGGTCCTCGGCGAGCGCACCGAGACGTTCTTCGACGCGTTCCGCCGCACCGAACCGCAGCGCAGGAAGCCGCAGATCTCCTCCGTACTGGGCAGTGTCAGCCAGTCCCTGGTGGACCGCACGGGCGGCCGGGAGAGCCCCTTCGAGGGCGCCTACCTCACGGGCTGGTACCCGGTGGCCTCCGATCCCGCCTGGGAGCCGATGCGCAAGGTCGTCAACGACTTCGCCTTCGGCGATGACACCGTCGACCCCGACGACACCGGCGCGCAGACCACCTGGATCGCGTACACGGTGCTGAGCGAGATCGTGAAGCGCCTCGACCCGGACGAGGTCGTCGACGCCCACAGGGTCAAGCGCTCGCTGAACGAGTCCCAGCCCGTGCAGACCGGCGGCCTCACCCCGGACCTGAGCTGGCGCTACCAGGACATGCGCGCCGTCGCCGGCTTCCCCCGCATCGTCAACGGACGGGTCACCTTCCAGATCGTGCAGTCCGGGCGTCTCGTGGCGCAGCCGGGCGAGCCGAGCCTGGACATGACCCCGACGCTGGTGGGATCCCCGCACACGGCGTGAGTGCGGCCCGTACCGGCGTCGGGGGAAGGCCCGGGGAGGCCGGGTCGCTCCGGAGTCGCCCCGGGGAGATCCCGGGGAGGCTCAGAGCTGGGACTTGTCTCGCTTGGTGAGTCCGTACTTGGCCGCGATCGTGTTCCACATGCCCGCGGCCGACTCCTTGGCCCTGGTCGCCTCACCGCTCGACTTGTTGCCTTCGGAGGCGTTCTTGGTGGCCTTGGCCTTGCCACCCTTGCACTTGTCGTCGTGCACCTCGTCCGCCCACTCCGCGTAGCTGTTGTCGGCGTCCGCCGAGGCCTGCCAGGCCTTGGTGAGGGCAGCGGACAGCCTGGCGTGGTCGGGCAGCTTGTCGACCTTCAACTCCTCCAGCCGGGTGATGAGTTCCTCGCGCTGACGGGCCGCGTCGCGCAGGTCCGAGGCCGCCTGGTCGAGGTTGGCGCAGCCCTTGATGTCCTCCACGGCCTTGATCACCGCGGCCCGGCTGTCGTTGCTGTCCGCGAGCAGCTTGTCCAATTGGACGGCTTGCGAGCGGGCCGGATCGACCGGGGCCTCGCCGGCAGGGGCCGAACCGCCGCTCGCGGTCGGCGCGACGGGCACGGCGCCCGGGTCGCTGTTGCGGGGCTTGCCGTCGCCGAGCAGCGAGCCCACGCCGAGACCGACGACGGCGAGACCGATCACGACGGCGCCGATGATCGCGGGCGAGACCTTGCGGGAGGAGTCCGCCGGCGGGGGCGGGGCGTACTGCTGGTTCGGGTGGGGCTGGTGCGCCTGCGGCGGTACGGGGGCCTGCGCGCGCGGCGGGTAGGGCCGCTGCGGCGGACGGCCCCGCAGCACGGGCTCCTGCACGGGCGGCAGCTGCTGGGTGTGCCCGGCGGAGTCGTCACCGCGGAACAGGCCGTCGAACCCTTCGACGGCGGAGGCGGCGGGAGCACCGGGGCCCGGATCGGAGGGGACCGGCGGGATGTACTGCGTCGCCGCCTCCGCCGGAGCGGGGCCCGCGGGGCCCGCCGACACCGGGGGGATGAATTGGGTCGCCGCCTCGTCGTGCCCGGGATACTGCGGGACGGGCGGTATGTACTGCGTCGCGGCCTCCGCGGGAGCGGCCGGGACGGGCGGTATGTACTGGGTGGCGGCCTCGGGCAGCGGCGGATAGCCGTAGCCGTGCGGTGCACCAGGACCCTCGTAGCCGGGCCCGACCACGTGCCCGGGCGCCGCCTCTTGACCGGGGTAGGCCTGCGGGTAACCGTAGGCGGCCCCGGGCTGCGGCTGCTCGGGGTACGCCGGATACCCAGACGCCGGGTCCGGGCCCCACGGAGCACCCGGCTGTGGGGCGCCCCCTTGTCCGCTCTGCGTCACCGGGACTCCTTCTCCGACTCGCCCGACCGTACGGAACCCCGGCCACGCTACCCGGTCACGCACCGCCACCGTGAGACCACCCGCACCCCGGGAACCAGCCCCGCCGGGCATCGAGGCCCGGGGGCCCGCACGCGGCGCCCGCGCAGCGGCGCCGCGGACGGATACCCGGTCCGCGCTCCGGACCGGCCGGCCCGGCCGCCGCACCCGCCGCCGCACCCGCCGCCGGGCGAGCCGTCAGGCGACCCGCGCGGCGAATTCCCGTACCGCTTCCTCCTCCCGGTACGGCCCCAGCCTCGTCCTGAAGTCCTCCAGGTACTCCGCGCCCCGGTTCGAGCGCAGCCCCTCCAGCAGTTCCGACGCCTGGGTGGCCGTCCGGCAGGCCTGTTCCACCTCTCGCTGCTGCACCTGCGCGGCCGCCAGCAGCAGCAACCCGATGGCCCGGCGGCGCGCCTTGCCCGCCGGGAGGTGGCGCAAGGCCTCCTCGGCCTGCCGGGCCGCCGCGTCCGCCTGTCCCAGATCGCGGTGGCAGTGGGCCAACTCGTCGGCGAGGTAGGCCTCGTCGAAGTGCCGGATCCACACCGGGTCGTCGCCCGACTCCGGCTCCGCCCGCTCCAGCGCGCTCAGCGCACGCGCCGACAGCACCCCCGTCGCCCGGGCGTCGCCCAGCAGCGCGTGCCCGCGCGCCTCGGCGGCGTAGTACATGGCCTCGACCCGCGGGGTGACCTGCCCGCGGGTCCCCTCCTGCGCGGCCCGCGCCAACTGCGCGATCTCCCGCGGGTTGCCGAGCTCCGCCGCGAGGTGACTCATGGACGCCGCCAGTACGTAACCCCCGTACGCGCGGTCCCCGGCCGCCTGGGCCAGCCGTAGCGCCTGGATGTAGTAGCGCTGCGCGAGGCCCGGCTGGCCCGTGTCCACCGCCATGTAGCCGGCCAGCTCCGTCAGCCGGGCGACCGCCGCGAACAGGGCCCGTCCGACGGGTTCCCGGTAGGAGCCGCCGATCAGCCCCGACACCACCGAGTTGAGGTAGTGCACGACCACCGGCCGGACGTGGCCGCTGCCGAAGCGGTGGTCGAGGTCCTTGAGGGCCTCGGTGGTCGCCCGTACCGCCTCCACATCCGACATGCCGACCCGTGCGCCGCCGCTGCGCGCCACCTGGGTGTCGGCGCCGGTGATCAGCCAGTCGCGGCTCGGCTCGACGAGCGCCGAGGCGGCCACGTTGGAGCCCGCGAGGAAGTCGCGTCGTCCGACGTCGCTGCGCCACAGCTCGCAGACCTGCTCGATCGCGCCGATGACGGTCGGGGAGAACTGCAGGCCGACGCCGGAGGCGAGGTTCTTGCCGTTGGCCATGCCGATCTCGTCGATGGTGACGGTCCGGCCGAGTTTGCGCCCGAGCGCCTCGGCGATGATGCCGGGAGCCCGGCCGCGCGGCTGCTGGCCGCGTAGCCACCGGGCCACGGAGGTCTTGTCGTAGCGCAGATCGAGGCCGTGTTCGGCCCCGCACATGTTGACGCGCCGGGCGAGCCCGGCGTTCGAGCACCCGGCTTCCTGGATGAGCGCCTGAAGCCGTTCGTTCGGCTGGCGGGCGACGAGAGGCCTGGCTGCCATGAAAACCCCCTGCTGGACGCGGGTGGATCCGTTGGAATGATCACTTCCCGCCTGATGTGCGGAGAATCTTCCGCTCTGCGTCGTGTCGCTACCCAGCGACAGCGCCCCGGCCTCCTACGCGCCCCCACGCGTGCATCAGTGCGCCCCGTTTGCAGGATCGATGCTCCGCGCGCGGGCGGGTTGACGCCCGTAACCACGGGTGACGCGGGCAGTTGTGATGGTCGTGGAAGAGACCATGGGAGTCACGGAGACCGCACCCATCCCCACGCAGCGCGGAGAGCAGCTGCTGGACCATGCCGTGCGGTACGCGGAAGAACGGCACTGGGATGTCTTCGCCGGCACCTGGCTGGAGCCCGGGGACGGCCGCGAGCTCTGTTCCTGCGGGGCCGCGGACTGCCCGGCGCCCGGCGCGCACGCGGCGGTGAAGGACTGGGCGGCGCACGCCACGGGCAGCGCGGTGCAGGTGCGCCGGGTGTGGGGGAAGAACCCGGGGGCGTCGATCCTGCTGCCGACGGGTCGGACCTTCGACGCGCTGGACGTGCCGGACTCGGCCGGCTTCCTGGCGCTGGCCCGGCTGGAGCGCATGCAGCGGACCCTCGGACCGGTCACGCTGACGCCCGACCACCGGATGCTGTTCTTCGTGCTGCCGGGGGCCGGCGTCAAGGTCGCCGACCTCGTGCGCAAGCTGGGCTGGTCGCCGTCCGCGATCGACCTGACGGCGCGCGGCGAGGGCGAGTACGTGGCCGCCCCGCCGACCCGCTTCGGCGGCCGGGGCGCGGTCCAGTGGGCGCGCCGGCCCACGCCCGCGAACCGGTGGCTGCCGGACACGGAGGAGCTGATCGACGCGCTGGCGTACGCGTGCGGCAGCGAGGCCGCGGCGGAGCGCAAGCGACGCCAGGGCTGAGACCCCGGCGCGGGGCCGGCGGCGTGGGGTCCCGGGCGCGGGGCCGACGGTGTGCGATCTGCCCCGGAAACTCATGACATACGTAACGGACAGGGCCTCTCCCCCTCCTCCTATCGTGAGGGAAGAACGACCAACGGGGACGTGTGACGAGAGGCAGGCGCATGCCGGACCAGGGCGATGCGACGGGTGGGACGTACGGGGCGGACGGCGCGCGAACCGCGCCGTCCGCCGTGCGCGTGGAAGGTCTGTGGAAGCGGTTCGGCGACCAGGTGGCCGTCGCCGGCATCGACCTGGAGCTTCCCGCGGGGAAGTTCATCGGCCTCGTGGGGCCGAACGGGGCGGGCAAGACGACCACGCTGTCCATGGTGACCGGGCTGCTGCGTCCCGACCTGGGGCGGGTCGTCGTCGCGGGGCACGACGTGTGGACGGACCCGGCCGGGGTGAAGGCGCGGATCGGCGTACTGCCCGAGGGGCTGCGGCTCTTCGAGCGGCTGTCGGGGCGCGAACTGCTCGGCTACATGGGCCGTCTGCGCGGGCTCCCGGGCGAGGAGACCGACAAGCGGGCCACTCAGCTGCTGGACATCCTCGACCTGGCCGGTTCGCAGCACAAGCTGGTCGTCGACTACTCGACCGGCATGCGCAAGAAGATCGGCCTGGCCGCGGCCCTGTTGCACAATCCCGAAGTGCTCTTCCTGGACGAGCCGTTCGAGGGTGTCGACCCGGTGTCGGCGCAGACCATCCGCGGAGTGCTGGAACGTTACACCGCGTCCGGTGCCACGGTCGTCTTCTCCTCCCACGTGATGGAGCTGGTGGAGTCGCTGTGCGACTGGGTGGCCGTGATGGCCGCCGGCCGCATCCGCGCCGCGGGCCCGCTGGCCGAGGTACGGGGCTCCGCACCCTCCCTCCAGGCCGCCTTCCTCGAACTGGTCGGCGCGCACGGGCGGGACACGGCCGGGGAGTCGCTGGACTGGCTCGGCGGCAACCCCGGGACCTCCGGGACGGTCACGCGATGAGCGCGCCCGCCGCCCCCGCCGGGACCGGTGGCGCCTCCGGCACCTCCCGGAGCTCCGACGCAACGGCGGTCCCCGCCGCTCCGCCCGCGCTGACCCCGATCTTCCTCCGCATCAAGCTGTCGCTGCTGCGCAACGGGCTGAAGGGCTCCTCGAAGCGCAAGGCCGCCTACTTCTCGACGCTGGCCTTCGCGCTGGTGGTCGGCTTCTTCATCACCCTCGGGCTGAGCCTGCTGCGCGGCAACGCGCACGCGGGCACCGTCGTGGTGATCGTGGCCGCGATCCTGGCGCTCGGCTGGGCGTTCATGCCGCTGTTCTTCCCCACCGGGGACGAGACCCTGGACCCGAGCCGGCTGGTGATGCTGCCGTTGCGCCCACGTCCTCTGGTACGGGCCCTGCTCGCGGCCTCGCTCGTCGGCATCGGGCCGCTGTTCACGCTGTGCCTGGCGATCGGCTCGGTGGCAGCCGTCGCCCGCGGCGCCGCCGGCGCGGTGGCCGCCGCGGTGGCTGTGCCGCTCCTGCTGCTGGGCTGCGTCACCCTGGCGCGGGCCGTGGCGACGGCCAACGTGCGCCTGCTGACCAGCCGCAAGGGGCGCGATCTGGCGCTCCTCAGCGGCCTGGTGATCGCGGTGGGCGCGCAGCTGGCCAACTTCGCCAGCCAGAGCCTCTTCCAGGCGGGGGGCCTGTCGACGCTGGAGCCCGTCGAGGCGGTGGTGCGGTGGCTGCCGCCGGCGACCGCCGTCGGCATGGTGGACTCCGTCAGCGAGGGCGCGTACGGCCGGGCGGCGGCCCAACTGGCGCTGAGCGTGGCCGCCGTGGCCGGCCTGACCTGGGCTTGGGAGCGCAGCCTGACCCGGCTGATGGTCACGCCGGACGGTTCGACGATCGCGGCCTCCGGACCGGTCAAGGACCGCGGTGGTGCCGGCGGCGGCTTCTGGTCGCTGTTGCCGGGCGGGCGGACGGGCGCCTCCATGCAGCGCACCCTGCGCTACGTCGCGCGTGACCCGAAGACCAAGTCGGCCTGGGTGACCGCGCTGGCCATCGGTCTGATCGTGCCGGTCTTCAACGCGCTGCAGGGCACCGGGTCGGTCTACCTCGGCAGCTTCGGCGCGGGCATGCTCGGCGTGCAGATGTACAACCAGTTCGGGCAGGACACCTCGGCATTCTGGATGGTCGCGCAGACCATCTCGAACGCCCGTGAGGCGTACGTGGAGCTGCGGGCCCGTGCGGCGGCGCTGGCGCTGGTCACCGTCCCGTACACGGTCCTGGTCACGGCGGTCACCGCCGCCCTGGTGGACGACTGGCAGGCCTTCCCCGCAGGGGTGGGCGTGGCCCTCGCGCTGCTGGGCTCGATGCTCTGCACGGGAGCGCTGGCCTCGGCCCGCTTCCCGTACTCCATCCCGACGGACGGCGCCTTCAAGAACGTCGCCCCCGGACAGGCCGGGCTCGCCTGGGGCGGCATCGCCGGCGGGATGCTGGGGTCGGCGCTGGTGTGCGCGCCGGTGATCGTCCTGGCGATCTGGCTGAACACCGCCGGCCTCCGGGACGTCTCCTGGGTGGTGCTTCCGGTCGGCGTCGCCTGGGGCTGGCTGGCTGCCTGGGCGGGCCTGCGGCTCGCGGCCCCCACGGTGTCGCGCAAGCTCCCCGAGATCCTCCTGGCGGTCAGCAAGGGCTGACGCCGCCCGGCGCCCCGCTCCCGCACCGGCCTACGGATCCGGCCGGGAGAGGGGCGACCCGGCGCGGGGGACGCCCGGTGGGGGGCTGGGTCGGGGCCGGGTGGGTCAGGGCGCGGGGGCCGGGATGTCGTCCAGGAAGGGTTCCAGGACCGCGCGCCAGGCCGCGGGCTGGTCGTAGTGGAGGTAGTGGCCGGCGTCGGGGATCTCCGCGTACCGGCCGGCCGGGAGGACGCGGACCATCTCCTGGGCCTCGGCGCGGCCCAGTTCGCCGTCGAGGCCACGGACCACGAGGGTCGGGCAGCGGACCTGGGCCAGCTCCTCCCAGTGGGCGTCGTGGACCCAGGTCTCGCGGGCCGTCAGCATCTGGCGGCGGGAGAAGAGCGGGCGCCAGCCGTCGGCGGCCTCGTGCATGACCTCGGCGAAGAAGGCGCCGCGGCCGGGGTCGGGGCGCTCCACGCGGGGGTCGTCCTCGCCGAACCAGCGGCGGGCGGCGTCCTGGGTGGGGAAGGGCAGGGGCCAGAGGTGGAACCACTCCTCCCAATCGCGCTGGGAGGCCGCGCCGAGTGCCGAGGCGCGCATGTCGCAGATGACGAGGGCGGCGACCAGGTCGGGGCGGCGGGCGGCGAGCTGCCAGGCGGTGAGCGCTCCCATGGAGTGGCCGATCAGGGTCACGGGGGCGAGGCCGAGCTGTTCCACGGCGGCTTCGGCGTCGGCCACGAAGGCCTCGCGGCCCAGGGCGGTGTGCGGGGCGGCGCCGTCGGGCGGGCGGTCGCTGTGACCGTGTCCGCGCTGGTCCAGGGCCACGACGCGGCGGCGTTCGCCGAGCCAGCGGGCGGTGGCGGCCCAGTGGGAGGCGCGCCCCATCAGCCCGTGCAGTAACAGCACTCCGGGGCGGGGAGCTGTCTCGGCGACCGGTTCTCGGAACTGCCAGGCGGCCAGCCGAACACCTTGGGCCCCTGTCACATCAACGCGCTGTACCACCGCAGATGCACCCCCTTCGCTCCCCGCCAGATTATCGAACCCTCATTCGAAAACGGGGTTCTCGCCCACAACACCGCTCTTTCGAGTGACCTTGCTCAAGGATTGACCGCCGCTGCCGATGGAGATCCTTTCAACAGGGAGGCGGGCCGCTCGGGGAAGACGGTCCGAGGGGACGACCTTGAGAGCTCGGGGCTCCAGGTCACACCGGGGAGGACCGGTCCCGGCGCCGCGAGGCGCCGGGACCGAACCCTGCCGAGGGCCGATCCGTAGAGGTGGGGACCCTACGGGATCAGCGCTTCGCCACGAACACGTGCGAGGCGATCTCCGCCTCCAGCTCCGCGGCCTCGCCACCACTGCCGACCAGCACACCGCCCGGCGACTCGGTCACGCTCACCACGGAACCGGGCTGTACGCCCGCCCGGCGCAGCGTGTACATCAGCTGGGCGTCCGTCTGGATCGGCTCCCCGATGCGCCGCACGACCACCGTCTTGCCCTCGGTGCCCGGGTCCAGCTCCGACAGGCTGATCATGCCGTCCTCCAGGAACGGCTCCGCCTCGGCCTTCTCCCCCAGCTCCTCCAGCCCGGGGATCGGGTTCCCGTACGGCGACTCGGTCGGGTGGCGGAGCAGCTCCAGCACCCGCCGCTCCACCGCCTCGCTCATCACGTGCTCCCACCGGCAGGCCTCGGCGTGGACCTGCTCCCACTCCAGCCCGATGACGTCGACGAGCAGGCACTCGGCGAGCCGGTGCTTGCGCATCACGCGCGTCGCGAGCCGCCGGCCTTCGTCGGTCAGCTCCAGGTGGCGGTCGGTGGCGACGGCCACCAGGCCGTCCCGCTCCATGCGCGCCACCGTCTGGCTCACCGTCGGCCCGCTCTGGTCCAGCCTTTCGGCGATCCGGGCGCGCATGGGTACCACGCCTTCCTCTTCCAGCTCGAGGATGGTGCGGAGATACATCTCCGTGGTATCGATCAGTCCGGACATTCGTGCCCCTCGGATTGCGTGCGCTGGCCCTGCCCCAATTCTGACGCATGAGGCCGACAATCGTCCCGTGCCAAGGGGTCAAGACCCGTCCCGGACATCGCCCCGCGCTTCGGACACGGCAGGGACGGCGGTATTGACAGGCCCTTGGTCCAGACCGCACGGTGAGCGGCGGACACGGACGCACCCCACCTCTGGAAGGGCCATCGGCGTATGAGCGAGAGCAAGCTGGCCGGTCAGTTCTTCGACGCCGCCATCGGCCTGCTGGAGCGGGTACGGGACGAGGAGGCCCCGCACATCGCCGAGGCCGGCAGCCTCGTCGCCGACGCCGTCGCAGCCGGCAACCGCCTCTTCGCCTTCGGCGCCGGACACTCCTCGCTGCCCGCACAGGACGTCGTCTACCGGGCCGGCGGCCTGGCCCTGATGAACTTCCTGGCCGTCCCCGGCACGGCCGGCGTCGACGTCATGCCCGCCACCCTGGGCAGCGCGCTGGAACGGGTCGACGGCCTCGCCGGCGCCGTCCTCGACAGCAGCCCCGCCTCCGAGGGCGACGTCCTCGTGATCATCTCCCTCTCCGGGCGCAACGCCCTGCCGGTCGAGATGGCCATGAACGCCCGCGCCATCGGCCTCAAGGTCATCGGCGTGACCTCCGTCGCGTACGCCACCGGAACCAGGTCGCGACACACCTCCGGCACCTTCCTCAAGGACCACTGCGACGTCGTCCTCGACAGCAAGATCGCGGTCGGCGACGCCGAACTGAGCCTCGACGGCATCGACGCCCCCTTCGCCCCCGCCTCCACCGTCATCACCAGCGCGATCATGCAGGCGGTCATGGCGACAGCAGCCGGGGAACTGGCCGCCCGCGGCCTGGAGCCTCCGCTGCTGCGCTCGGGCAACGTCGACGGCGGCCACGAGTGGAACGGCCGCGTCATGCAGGAGTACGGCGACCGGATCTTCTTCCGCCACTGACCGCCCCGGCCGACACCGGCGGCCCCTGACCGCCGGGCCCGCTCGAAACGGCCCCGACCGCGCCCGCCGCCGGGCCCGCCCGCGTCAGTGGCCCGGCGGGCGCGTCGCCAGATCCAGGTCCGCCGCGACCCGAGCCGCCACCTCCTCCGCGTACGCGGCGTCCGCGCGCTCGAACGCCACCCGCGAGGGCCCGCGCAGGAACGTCAGCGCCCCCAGGGTCCGACCCCGGCTGCGCAGCACCGTGCACAGCACGTGCGCCACGTCCTCGGGCCACTGCCGGGCCCGCGCCCACTCCGCGTCCGCCTCGCCGCGCGGGGCGCTGGTGCGCACCGAGCCGATCCGGTCCAGCGCCTGCAGCGCCGGGTGCCCGGCCGCGTACCGCACGGGGATCGAGCCGGGCCCCGGCAGTGCGGGCGGCGACGCGGCGCACCGCAGGAGCCTGCGCCGCTCGGAGTCGACCGCCGGGTCCAGGACGTCCAGCAGCGCGTGCTCGGCGAAGCCGGCGAGCGCGAAGTCCAGGCGCACGGCGGCCGCCTCCGCCGGATCCTCGCATTCGGCGGCGGCCCGCCCGGCGCGGTGGAGCTGGTGGGACCGGAACCGCGCCTGCGCGGCATCGAGCTGTTCCTGCCGGGCCTCGGTGACGTCCTGGATCAGCCAGCCGACGCCGAGCGGCACCGGTTCCTCCGCGAGCGGCGAGGCCAGCCGCAGGAACCCGCACCGCCAGCACCGGCGCCGCACGCCCTCCGCCGTACGCACCGAGACCCATATCTCGACCGGCGCGGGCGGCGCCCCCTCCGCGAGCACGTGCTGGAGCGCACCCTCCAGCTCCTCCACCCCCTGGGTCAGCAGTTCCCCGAGGGGCCGACCGAGCAGGGCGGTGCCGGTGGTCCCGAAGGCCCGCGCGGCGTGCGTGTTGACCACGGCGGGCCGCAGGTCGACGTCGACGAGGACGACGCCCCAGGAGGCGTCCTCCATCAGGGCCTCGCTCAGCGCGATGGACCGCTCCAGGTCGATCTGCGCGTGCACCTCGCTGAAGGCGCAGTACACCCCCGCGGGCGAGCCGTCGGCACCCGGCACCCCGGCGGACTGCGTCCGTACCAGGACCCGCCCGCCGTCCTTGGTGAGCAGCGCGAATTCGTGGACGTGGCGGCCGGGGACGTGCTGGGCGGACATCAGTCTGTCCTGCACGTCCTGCGCGTCGGCGGCCCGCACGGCCCACCCCTCGAATCCCTTGCGCCCGACGGCCTCCCCGGCCGACCAGCCCAGGATCCGCTCGGCCTCACGGTTCCAGTGGGTGATCACCCCGTCGGAATCGAAGGCGCACAGCGCGGCGTCCATCCCGTCCAGCAGCGCGGCGAGCAGGTCGTCGGCGGTCTCGTCACGTCCGGAAGCACTCACCTGGAACCCCCAGCAGGTGTTCGCGTATGCGGCACGTCAGATCATTGAACTCGAACGTGACCCACACCACACCGCTTTCGCCGGATTGGGGACACGAAATCCGGTCGGGCCGGGCGGGGCGGTCGCACGGTCCGGCGGCGAGCGCGGGAAATAAAACGGTTGTGGCCGCCGCCGGGGCTACCTAGGCTCTGAGGCACACGAGAAGGGAGGTGGTTCCCGAAATGTACGGAAACCGGACGCGTGAGGTGGCTGCGGGCTAGGGCCCGTCGTCAGCAGCGCACCCAGTGCGGTGCCCGGCGGATCGCCCGGCGCCAATCCCAAGCAGTCACCCGACCCGCGGGCTCGCCGGCACGTCCGGCCGGCTCCTCTCACTGCAGGAGAGGAACCCGAGCTCGCGGGTCGTCTGCGTCCACGCTCCCGCGGGACGGGCCCCGGGGCCCGGGGCCCGTTGCGAAGGTCCCGCCCACCCGCCCGCCCCTCGACGCCCTCCGCCGTGCGATCGCACGCCCCGGACGCCGCGGGGCCGCCCGCCCTCCGGGCGGACGACGCTCCCGGGGACAGAACGCCTGACGCCTAGGGGCAGAGCCGCTCCAGACGCCACTTCTCGTCACCCTCCAGCACGTAGTGGAGGCGGTCGTGCAGCCGGTTCTCGTGGCCCTGCCAGAATTCGATCTCCCGGGGCACCACCCGCAGACCGCCCCACTCCGGCGGCACCGGAACCTGCTCGCCCTCCGGGTAGCGCGCCGCGAGCTCGGCGTAGCGGCTGTCCAGCTCCGCGCGCGAGCCGATCACGCTCGACTGCTCGCTGGCCCAGGCGCCCAGCTGCGAGCCGTGCGGCCGGGACCGGAAGTACGCCGCCGTCTCGTCGCGGCCGATGCGGGCCGCCGTACCGGTGACGATCACCTGGCGGGCGATGGGGTGCCAGGGGAAGAGCAGCGCGACGTGCGGGTTCCGCGCGAGCTCCCGCCCCTTGCGGGACGCGTAGTTGGTGAAGAACACGAACCCCCGGCTGTCGAACTGCTTCAGCAGCACCGTGCGCGAGCTGGGCCGCCCGTCGGGGGTGGCCGTCGAGACGACCATGGCGTTCGGTTCGAAGAGGTGCGAGTCGGCCGCCTGCTGGAACCACCGGGCGAACTGTTCCATGGGGTCCTCGGCGAGGCTCTCCTCGTGGACGATCTCCGAGCGGTACTGCTTGCGCATCATTGCGGGGTCAATGTCCTGATCGGTCACGTCGGCCATCCTGCCGCAGGTGAACCCGCGGCGGTGTGCCGTATGTCACGCTTCCGCAGCCGGGGCGTAGCGGCCAAAATCTTGGGGCCGGTCCGAAGGTCCCCGCACGGATGACCATCGGCCCTGCCGGGCATCAACGGGGATGACCGCGCCGGACCGCGAGTCACGCCGGGAGCCGCGCGTGTTCGCACTATCTGAGGAGCCGCCTGATGTCCGACTTCGTACCCGGGCTCGAAGGGGTCGTCGCGTTCGAGACCGAGATCGCCGAACCGGACAAGGAAGGCGGATCGCTCCGCTACCGGGGCGTCGACATCGAAGACCTCGTCGGCCACGTCTCCTTCGGGAACGTCTGGGGCCTGCTGGTCGACGGGGCGTTCAACCCAGGTCTCCCGGCCGCCGAGCCCTTCCCCATCCCGGTCCACTCCGGTGACATCCGCGTCGACGTGCAGTCCGCGCTCGCGATGCTCGCCCCCGTGTGGGGTCTGAAACCGCTGCTGGACATCGACGTGCAGACCGCCCGCGACGACCTGGCGCGCGCGGCCGTGATGGCGCTGTCGTACGTCGCCCAGTCCGCCCGCGGCCAGGGCCTGCCCATGGTCCCCCAGCGCGAGATCGACAAGGCCGAGTCCGTCGTCGAGCGGTTCATGATCCGCTGGCGGGGCGAGCCGGACCCGAAGCACGTCAAGGCCGTCGACGCCTACTGGACCTCCGCCGCCGAGCACGGGATGAACGCCTCCACGTTCACCGCCCGCGTCATCGCCTCCACCGGTGCGGACGTGGCGGCCGCCCTCTCCGGCGCCGTCGGCGCCATGTCGGGCCCGCTGCACGGCGGCGCGCCGTCCCGCGTGCTCGGCATGATCGAGGAGATCGAGCGCACCGGTGACGCCGTGGCGTATGTGAAGAAGGCCCTCGACAAGGGCGAGCGCCTGATGGGCTTCGGGCACCGCGTCTACCGCGCCGAAGACCCGCGCGCCCGGGTGCTGCGGCGCACGGCCAAGGAGCTGGACGCGCCGCGCTACGAGGTGGCGGCCGCCCTGGAGAAGGCCGCCCTGGAGGAGCTGCACGCGCGCCGCCCCGACCGGGTGCTCGCCACCAACGTGGAGTTCTGGGCCGCGATCATGCTGGACTTCGCGGAGGTCCCGGCGCACATGTTCACCTCCATGTTCAGCTGCGCCCGTACCGCGGGCTGGTCGGCGCACATCCTGGAGCAGAAGCGCACCGGCCGCCTGGTGCGCCCGTCGGCCCGCTACACCGGTCCGGGCCGGCGCGACCCGCAGGAGATCGAGGGCTACGCGGACATCGCCGAGACCGCCTGACCGGCCCGGCCTCCCGCCACCACGGGGGCGCCGCGCCCCGGACCACTCCGGGCACGTCCCCTCGATCGCCGGCGCGGGCCTGTCCGGCCTCAACTACGCCTCCGGCGACATCGACGGGATCTTCGGCGGGAGCCCGCAGACCTACGTCCGCGACCTCCAGTGGAAGGCCTTCACTCCG